>DASQUY010000162.1:0-6178 GCA_035641055.1 Acidimicrobiales bacterium
CTAGGGGTGTTCTGCGGATCGGCGATCACGGCCCGTACAAACGCGACAACCACCTCGGGCCCGGACAATAGGTCGCCGCCGAGGCGGCGCCGTTGGCAGCGCGCGATCTCGGGCGCCCGGCGGTGCGGCGCCCGAGATCGCTCGTCGGTGTGTGGTCTCAGTCGGCTACGGCACGGGCACGGCGTCCCGCTCGGCGCGTCGGCTCTCGGGCGCCGGGGGCACCGTGGCGGTCTTGCCCTCGACGTCGACGTGGGGAAGGATGCGGTCGAGCCAGCGGGGCAGCCACCAGTTGCGGTCGCCGAGCAGCTCCATGGTCGCCGGCACGAGCACCATGCGGACCACGGTTGCGTCGACAAACACCGCCGTGGCCAGGCCGATGCCCGCCAGCTTGAGGAACACGGCGTCCTCCATCACGAAGGCCCCGAACACGGTCACCATGACCGCCGCCGCCGCGGTGATCACCCGGGCAGTGCTGGCCAGGCCGTCGGCCACGGCGCTGCGGTTGTCACCGGTGCGGACGTACTCCTCCCGCACCCGTGACAGCAGGAACACCTCGTAGTCCATGGACAAGCCGAACAGCACGGCGAACATCATCATCGGCAGCCATGCCGGGACCGGTGTCGCCTCGCTGATGCCGAACAGGCCGCCGAACCAGCCGCCACCGGCCGCCAGGGACATGACGCCGTAGGCCGCCCCGATCGACAGCAGGTTCATGACCGCCGCCTTGAGGGCGACCGCCAGCGAGCGGAACACCGACATCAGCAGCACGAAGGACAGGAGCACGACGCCGGCGATGAGCAGCGGCAGGCGGCCGCCGGTCTGCTCGCTGTCGTCGATGAACGTCGCCGTGGTGCCGCCCACCGAGGCATCGGCCCCCGTGCCGTCCACGGCGCCGGGCAGGACGTCGTCCCGCAGGGTGTGCACCAGGTTCTCGGTGGCGTTGTCCTGCGGGCCCGTCGTGGGCACCACCGAGAGCACGGCGGCGTCGCCCGCCTCGTTGACCGCCGGTGGCAGCACGGTGGCGACGCCGTCGGTGGCCTGCACGGCGGCGGCGATGCGGTCGATGCTGGTCGCCGAGCCACCGGCACCGGCAGCTCCGCCCCCGTCGCCCGCCAGGTCGACGGCGACCAGCAGTGGTCCGTTGGATCCCGGCCCGAAGCTGTCGCTCATCTGGTCGTAGGCCCGCCGGCTGGTCAGCTCGGTGGGTCCGTTGCCCGCATCGGGCTGCCCGAGGCGCAGGTCGGTGGCCGGTACAGTCAGCACGAGCAGCACGACCAGCGCACCCAAGCCGGCGAGCAGGGGACGGCGCTGCATCACCCGGCTCCACCGCCACGACAGCGTGCGGCGGCCCTCGACGTGGCGGCGGATCCACGGCAGCCGCAGCCGGTCGATCGAGTGTCCGGCGAAGCCGAGCAGTGAGGGCAGCAGGGTGGCGGATGCGACCACGACCACCAGCACCACCAGCGACGTAGCGGCCGCTGTGCCCCACAGGTAGTCCCGCCCCATCAGCACCAGGCCGAACAGCGAGATCACCACGGTGGTGCCGGCGAACACGACGGCCCGGCCGGCGGTCGTCCCGGCGACGACCACGGCCTCGCGAGGCGACCGGCCCTCGGCCAGGGCCGAGCGGAAACGGGTGACGATGAACAGCGCGTAGTCGATGCCCACCCCGATCCCGATCATCGTCGCCAGCTGCACGCCGAAGTCGGGGATCTGGAGCACGTTGGCCATCAGCCACACGCCTCCCAGCGCCACGCCCAGGCCGACGCCGGCGATGACGAGCGGCAGCCCGGCCGCGAGGGCCGATCCGAACGCGATCAGCAGGATGAGCAGAGCCGCGACGAGGCCCACGGACTCGGAGCCGGATTCCTGCTGCTCCGCCCGCTCGATCGGGTAGCCCCCGAGCTCGATGCGCAGCCCATCGGTCTCGGCCTCGCCGGACAGGTCCATGACGCGCTCGGTCGCGGCGATGGGCAGCTCCTGGTCCGGCTCGTCGAACCGCACCTGCACCACCCCGGTCCGGCCGTCGGGAGAGACCGGCCCGGCCTCGGCCGCGACCACGTGGTCGACCTCCGCGATGTCGCGGGTCAGGTCGTCGATCCGGGTGGCGACCTCGGGGCTCGCGACGCCGTCGTCGGCCGTGTAGACGACGTCCACGGTGCCGCCGGCGAAGCTGGGGAAGCGGTCCTCCAGCAGCTGGACGGCCTGGGCCGAGTCGCTGCCGGGGACGCTGTAGTCGACCTCGTTGTCGCCGCCGGCCGTGCCGGCCAGCACCGTCGCGGCCACCAGGCCCGCGATCCACAGGGCCACGACCCGCCGACGGTGGTCGTAGCACCAGCTCACGAGTCTGCGCAGCATCACGCCACCCCCTGAGCGGTCGCGGGGCCGAGGGCCCGGCGGGACAGGCGACGGTGGCGGCCACGGCTGGCGTGTAGTGGATGGAGTGAGTGTCATGGTCCGATGGTCGGTGTGGGCCGCCGCCGTGTCGTCGCCTGGGGAGCGGCTTTGCCTGGCCGCGCCTAGGCCCAGGCGCGTACGCGCCAGGGCCGATGCGCTCCGCGGCTGTGTGTCGTACCGTGACCGTGATGGATACGACCCGGGTGCGGATCATCGACGTCGCCGTGGCGGCGGTCGTCGCCGCCACGCTCGTGTTCGTCACGGCCATCGGGTTCGAAGGCACTGCCGACGACCGCTCGTTCGATGCGCTTGCCGGGGTGTTGGTCGCCGGCGCTGGGGGCGTGCTGGCGCTCCATCGGCGGGCCCCCCTGGTGGTGCTCGCCGTCACCACATCGGCCTTGGCGCTATACAGCCTTCGGGAGTACCCGGACAGCCCCGTCTCCTTGACGGTGATCGCCGCCGTCTTCGCGGTGTCGCTGGCACGGGGCCCCGCGAAAGCATGGGTTCCCACCGCGGTGTCGACGGCGGTGCTCGCCGTCACCGCCTTCCAGGACTCGAGATTCGCCGCTCTGTTCGCCAGCTGGGCTGCGGCTTCCGTGCTGCTGGGTGGCTCGGTTCGCGGCCGGCGGGCCGAGCGAGCCGCGCTGGAGGAACGGGCCCGGCACCTGGCCGAGACCCGGGAGGAGGAAGCCCGTCGCCAGGTCGCCGAGGAACGGGTGCGGATCGCCCGCGACCTCCATGACTCGGTCGCCCACACCCTGGCCAGCATCTCGGTGCAGGCCGGGGTCGGAGCCCGTGTGCTGGACGGACGGCCGGCGGACGCCCTGGCCGCCCTGCTCGCCATCAAGCACGCCAGTGGCGAGGCGCTGGGCGAGCTGCGGGCGACGCTGGGCATGCTGCGCTCGGACGAGGCTGCGTCCCGCGAGCCGGCGGTGGGGCTCGATCGGCTGCCCTCACTGGTCGAGAGCTCTCACGCCGCGGGGCTTCCGGTCGACGTCGTGACCGAGGGGGATGCGCGGCCGCTGCCGCCGGCCGTGGACACGGCCGCCTTCCGGATCGTGCAGGAGTCGCTCACCAACGTGATCCGCCACGCCGGCCCCGCCCGGGCCACCGTCGCTGTTCGCCATGGTGTCGGTCACCTCGAGATCGAGGTGACTGACGACGGGCGAGGTCAGGTCGGCGGCAACGGCAGCGCAGACGGTGCCGGCGGCGGGCACGGGCTGCCCGGGATGCGGGAGCGGGTCGCACTCCTCGGCGGCGAGCTCGACGCCGGCCCCCGCCGCTCCGGCGGCTTCCGCGTGCGGGCCCGGTTCCCACTGTGATTCGCGTCGCCCTCGCCGACGACCAGGCCCTGGTGCGCGCTGGGTTCCGCGTGCTGCTCGACGCCGAGCCCGGCGTCGAGCTGGTCGGCCAGGCCACCAACGGGCGCGAAGCGATCGAGCTCACCCGGGCCCAGCGGCCGCAGGTGGTGCTCATGGACATCGAAATGCCGGAGGTCAGCGGCATCGAGGCGACCCGCCAGATCGCTGCCGACCCGGCGCTCGACGACGTGCGGGTGCTGATCCTCACAACCTTCGAGCTCGACGAGTACATCGTCGATGCTCTACGAGCCGGCGCCAGCGGCTTCCTCATCAAGGACATCGACCCGGACGAGCTGGTCCGGGCGATCAAGGTCGTGGCGGCGGGCGACTCGCTACTGTCACCCAGCGTCACCCGCCGGCTCATCGGCGAGTTCATCAACCGGTCGGGCCCGTCCGCGACGCCGAGCCCGGCGCTCAACTTCCTGACCGACCGCGAGCGAGAGGTGCTGGCCCTAGTCGGCCGCGGCCTCAGCAACGAAGAGATCGCCGCCCAGCTATTCATCAGCGTCGCCACCGCACGGACCCACGTGAGCCGCGCGATAACCAAGCTCCACGCACGCGATCGCGCCCAGCTCGTCGTCGCCGCCTACGAGTCCGGGCTCGTGACGCCCGGCCAGCACTAGCCGACCCGACCTCTAGCTGTAGTGACCACGGACCTTGTTGACGCGGGTGCTGCGATGAGTTGAACCCCCTGGGTGCTTGTGGAGCTGTCGAAGGCATCTACAGCCCAGGAGGCTCCATTGCACGGTAACGCTCGGTTGACGCCGGTCGGTCGGCTCACGATGGTGATGCGGATCGAGTCCGGTCGGCCTGTCGCGCATGTGGCGGCGGGGATGGGGATCTCGCGACCCACCGCGTACAAGTGGACCTTGTCGACGTCGAAGTGACGGCGCACGGCGTCGACATCGTCGACCTAGACGGGGAAGCCAACCTTGCCATCATCGGGCACCGGGTCCGAGCGTCCTCGATTGCGGACATCGAAGAAGACGGCCGTGCGCCGCCGGGCCAGCGGCCCGAAATCGGCCTCATTGCCCACGCCCGGAGCGACGAGCACTTCGGGCGCCGTCCCGATTCTTGACGTCATAGAGGCGGACGCCATCGGGCGCGGTGATGAAGCCAAGAATCTGTCGCCATTGCGTGACCTACCTACGGACGAGGTACTCGTATCAGGCTGTCACGCTCGGAGTGCCCACAAAGTGCCGTTACACGGGCGCACGGAACACCCGTGCGGAAAGTCGCCCGGCTGCCGGCCGCTCGCGCGCAATCAGGCGCATCTGCGTCGAGTCGATCGGGACCACCAGTGACAAGCGGAACGACGGGTCGGAGTGCGAGTTGCCAACTGTGAAGGCCGGACCGGCGTCACCCAGGCCGTGCTGCCATCGTGGCCGCGAAGTTCGGGGAGTGCTTCGTCGTTGAGCGTTTACCGCCCACGCTGACGATCGCGCCGCGGTGCGGCCACCCGGCGGTAGGTGTGACCCCACGCCCGGTCGTCGGCGGCGGGATGGCGGGAGTGACGATCGCGACCGAGCTCGCCGGCACGCACCCCGGTGACGGTGCTGGGGCAGGAGGACCAGCTGGCGCGCCCCGCCACCGGCCGTTCCGCGGCGGCGTTCCCGGCTACGGGAACCCCGAGGAGTGCGCGCTGGCCCGAGCGCCCGGGCCCGCGTCCTGTGGCCACCCCTGCGCGCCGACCACGTCGCGGCCGCGGCCGTCGAGCCCGACGCGGGCAGACATCGACGTCGCGGCGATGCACCAGTTGTACTCCGCCGGGCGCGGCGCCTCGGCTGTGCCGCGCTGACGGGGCGCCGCATTGGTCGGCGCTACCCGTAACCGTGGCGGCTCGTGGCGGCGCCTCACCGCCGGCGAGGTCGTGGCCGGCCTAGTGGTGGAGCGGCCGGCGCCTGGGCGGACCGGATGGCCCCGCTGCTCGGCGCCCGCCCGTCCGGCCTTCGACCACCGCAGCGCACGATCGCAATCGGGCGCCCGGGTCGGCCGCTCGCCAGGTCCTCGCCGCTGGTCGCCGACGTCGACGAGCGCCCCTACTTCCGGCCCGAGGGCCCCACGTTCTCGTGTCCCGGCCGACGAGACCCGGACGAATCCCGGCGACGTCCGCCCCGACGAGGCCGACGTCGCCCTCGCCATCGAGCGCGGCAACGACGACACCACGCTCGGCGCCCGCTCGGTCGTCACGGCCTGGGTGGGCCTGCGCACCTTCGCCCCCGACCTAGCCCCGCAATCGGGTTCGATCCCAACGTGCCCGGGGTCGTCTGGCTCGCCAGCCAGGGGGCTACGGCATCCAGATGGCGCCGGCCCTGGCCCGGCTGAACGCGGCGCTGGCCCGCGGCCAGCCGTCGCCGGTGGACGGCCCGGACCTCGCCCGGCTCTCACCCGCCCGCTTCCGGTCCTGAGCCGGTTCCGGG
>DASQUY010000163.1:0-4846 GCA_035641055.1 Acidimicrobiales bacterium
CCTCAGGCGCTGAGGATGCGGGCTGCTGCGGCTCCTGGGTGTCGTGCGCCCTGGGAGGCTGCGGATCCGTCATGGCGTTCCCCCCTCGTTGCAGGTCCGAGGCCCGTCTTCGCCACTGGACAGTCTGCGCCTAGTCTGCGCCCTGTTCACCCAGGGTGCAAGGACGGTCGACGATGCGTGGTCGTCCCGGCGGGCCACGGCGGCGACCTCGACGGGATGCCGGGCGGAATGTTGACAAGGGCGATCGGGTTTCGATTGACTGACACGAAACCCTGACCGAACTACTCAGATTCATCGGGAATCGCGTCAGGAATCGTGGCGGGCGGCCCCGTCGCTCGTCAGCCGAGATCGGAGCAGCCCCATGGCCCAGCACGAGATCGACCCCGCCCAGCTCGCCGACGCCGACAAGTTCGAGGCCATCCTCGGTCAGTACCTCGCCGGCGAGATCGAAGAGGACGCCTTCCGCATCTTCCGCCTCAACAACGGCATCTACGGCCAGCGTCAGGGCGGCCACAACCAGATGGTGCGGGTGAAGGTGCCCTGGGGTGGGCTGCTGCCCGACCAGCTCGAGCTCATGGCGGACATCGCCGACACCTACTCCCGGGGATGGGGCCACATCACCACCCGCCAGAACGTCCAGTTCCACTTCGTGCAGCTCGAGCGCGTGCCCGAGCTGATGCGGCGCCTGGCCACGGTCGGGCTGACCAGCCGCGAGGCCTGCGGCGACACCGTCCGCAACGTGCAGGGATGTCACCTCGCCGGGGCCTGCCCCCACGAGGTGCTCGACATCACTCAGTGGGCCGAGGCCACCTTCCGCCACTTCGTGCGCAACCCGGTCAGCCAGCGCCTCCCCCGCAAGTTCAAGATCAACTTCTCGGGCTGCGCCACCGACTGCGGCCAGGCGATGTTCAACGACATCGGCGTCATCGCCACCACGCGGACCGGCGACGACGGCACCATCGAGCGGGGCTTTCGCGTGTACGTGGCCGGCGGTCTCGGCGCCAATCCCCACCCGGCGCTGGCGCTGGAGGAGTTCACCTCGCGCGACGACCTCATGCCCACGGTCGAGGCCATCCTGCGGGTGTTCAACAACCACGGCAACCGCGACAACAAGCTGCGGGCCCGCATGAAGTGGCTGGTCGACACCATGGGTTGGGACGAGCTCCGCGAGCGGATCGTCAAAGAGCGGCGCCTGCTGCTCGCCTCGTCGTCGTGGCCGGGCGGCATCCCCGAGGAGGTCGCCAAGGCCGGCGACGCACCGGCCGGCGTGGCCGAGGGCGTCGTCCCCACGGCCATGGGGCACGGCACACCCGTGGAGATCACCCGGCGCACGACCGGCTACGAGAGCTGGGACGACACCAACGTCGTCCGAGGCGTCGCCAAGGGCACGGTGTCGGCCATCGCCTACGCCCGGCTCGGCGACGTGACCAGCGCCCAGTTCCGGGCGCTGGCGGCGATCCAGCGGGACTTCGGCCTCGAGGTGCGGCTGACCAACCGGCAGAACGTGGCGCTCCGCGGCCTCACCGAGGAGCAGCTCCCCGCCCTCTACGAGCGCCTGGAGGCGATCGGCATGGCCGAGCCCGGCGCCGAGCTGACCCGCGACGTCGTCACCTGCCCCGGCGCCGACACCTGCAACCTGGCCGTCACGCAGAGCCGGGGGCTGGGGGCCGCCATCGGGGAGAGGCTCGAGGAAGAGGGACTGGCCGAGATCGGCGGCCTGCGCATCAACATCTCGGGCTGCACCAACAGCTGCGGACAGCACCACGCCTCGGACATCGGGTTCTTCGGCGCCGAGCGGCGTGCCCACGGGCGCTCCGCCCCCGGCTACCAGATGCTGCTGGGCGGCTACGTGGGACAGGAGCAGGTCCACTTCGGCGACAAGGCCCTGCGCCTGCCCGCCCGCCGGGCTCCCGAGGCCACGGTGCGGGTCGTGCGGCGGTTCGCCGCCGAGCGCGGGGCCGGCGAGTCGTTCCGCGAATGGATGGACCGGGTGGGCGGGGCCAAGTCCATCGCCGCCGAGCTCAAGGAGCTCGACCAGTTCCCCACGCCCGAGGAAGGCCCAGAGTTCTACGTCGACTACGACGAGACCGGGCCGTACGAGGCCGAGGTCGGCGCCGGCGAGTGCGCAGGAGTGTGAGCAGTCCATGAGCGAGCGTCCCGTAGGGCGAGAGAGCGAGCCCGGCCCGAGCGGCCGTGGGAGCGGGAAACATGTCCCGAGCGGCCCGCTGCGAAGCAGCAAGAGCGGGCAGCAATGAGCTTCCTGGTCGAACCGCCGGCACTGCCGGTCCCCCAGCTGCACGACGAGGAGCTGGCCGAGCTCAACGCGGAGTTCGAGCGGCTCCCGGCGCCCAAGATCATCCAGTGGGCGGTCGACACCTTCTCGCCTCACCTGTCCCTGGCGGCGTCGATGCAGGACGCCGTTCTCGTCGACCTCGCCACCCGGGTCGACCCGGGAATCGAGGTGGTGTTCATCGACACCGGGTACCACTTCCCGGAGACGCTGGAGACGGTCGAGGCCGTGCGCAAGCGCTACGGACTCAACCTGCGCATGATGACGGTGCCGCCCCACGACGAGGAGCTGTGGAAGGTCGACCCCGAGAGTTGCTGCTCGGCGGTCAAGGTCGGACAGCTCGACCGGGCGCTGGCGGGCAAGGCCGCCTGGATGAGCGGGCTGCGCCGGGCCGAGGCGCCCCTCCGGGCCGAGGCTCCGATCGTGGCCCGCGACCTGCGCGGGCTGGTGAAGGTCAACCCCCTCGCCACCTGGTCCGACCTCGACGTGCAGGGCTACATCGCCGACCACGACGTGCCCGTCAACCCGCTGCTCGAGCGGGGCTACACGTCGATCGGCTGCCAGCCGTGCACGCAGCGCCCCGAGGATCCGGGCGACCCGCGCTCGGGGCGCTGGGCCGGCCTCGACAAGTCCGAGTGCGGCCTCCACCTCTGACTCCTTTCAGCCCCAACTTGCGGTGGATAGGGGCGCTATAGCCCCCTTAACCACCGCAGGTTCGATTTGGGGGGCGGGTCGATCAGGGCGGTGGGTCGACCGCGGGGTCCGTGGCGGCGCCGCCGGGGCGGCCGGCCATGATCGCCACGGCGACGACGAGAGCCCCGCTGGACAGCAGCACCACCTGCGACGAGTCGAGCCGGCCCAGCAGCGGCCACGACACCCGGTCCAGCAGGTCGCTGGCGAGGCCGGCCCCCATGGCGGCCAGCGCCAGGCCGCCGCGGATGACCACGTGGAACACCGCGAACCCCAGCAGCCGGTCGCGGTCTCCCAGCCGGTGCTGGAGCAGCTCCATCGACGTGGCGAGCACCATGGCCACCAGCGCGCCGAACCCCAGCGCGCCCAGCAGGGCAAACCCGATGGCGGGCGCCAGGCTCATCGTCGCCACCACGCCCCCCAGGAAGATCAGCAGCGTCCGGAGCAGCGTGAGGTCACGGTTCCCGAGCTGGCGCAGGATCAGCAGCCCCCCGCCCGCCCCGACCCCGAAGCAGGCGACGAGTAGGCCGAACTCCGTGTCCGTGGCGTCCAGCACCTCGTTCACCCAGACGATGCCGATCGAGAAGAGGGCACCCAGCCCGAAGGCGACCACGGCCGCCACCGGCGCCAGGCGGCGCACCAGCGGGAGGCGCAGAGCGTCGCGGAAACCACCGCCGCTGTCGTCCGCGGCCCCGACGGTGCCCAGCTCGGGGAGCCGGGAGATCGCCAGGTAGGAGATCACGAACGTGACCGCGTCGACGAGGAAGACCACGCGAGCGGCCTCGAGGGTGGCCTCGCCGGCCACGGCCGACACCAGGGCGAACAGTCCCGCCCCCACCGGGATCATCCCGTAGGAGGTGCCGAGCACGAGGCCGTTGGCGGTCGCGAGGTCGTCCTCGTCCTCGACCAGGTCAGGGATGGACGCGTCGCGAGCCGGCAGGAACACCATGCCGGCCAGCTCGACCACGAACGCCCAGAGGTAGATCCACCACAGCTGGGTCATCCAGGGCAGCACCAACACTGCCGGAGCGCGCACCGCGTCCATGGCCAGCATGGTTCGTCGCCGGCTCCACCGCTGCGTCAGCCGGGCGGCGACCGGCCCCGCCAGCACCGTGGGCGCAAGGCGCAGCACGAGCACACCACCGACCGCAGTCGCGGATCCGGTGATCTCGAGGACCAGGGCCATGAGCGCCACGGTCCCCATCCAGTCCCCCAGCGACGACACGGCTTGGCCGAAGAGCAGGTCGCGCAGGGGTCGGCGGCTCTCCGCCCGCTCGACCGCGGGCCCGGAGGCCACACCGAACGCCGGGACGGGACGCGGCTGGTCGACCATGCCCTAAGACCTTGGCTCAGACGGTGCCTGGCACTGGCGCATGCGCCACCCAGGCTACGGCGGCCTCGACCGGTGGCACCGCCTGGGTACAGAACCCGTGGCCCATGCCCGGGACCAGATCGAGCCGGCGGGGCTCGCGTGCGGCCGCGAACAGCGCCGTAGCGGCGGCCGGGGGCAGGAACCGATCGGCGAGCCCGTGCACGACCGCCACGGGGCGCGCCACCGTCCGGATCCGGTCGACCGGCGGCGCGCCCCGCGCGGGACGCACCGCCAGGCGGGTCCGGAAACGGCGCGCCGCCATCGCCCGCCCCGGGGGCGTCTGGGTGAGCACCACCGAGGCTGCCCCCCGCCAGGTGCGCGGGATCTCCCATCGTGCCGGCGTGGCCACCACCACGGCTCCGCAGGCGCCGTCGAGGTCGGGCTGATCGCCGTCGCCGCGCTCGGCCCCGGCAGCGGCCATGTAGTTGAGCACCGCCACGCCCCCCATCGACGTGCCCACCACGACGACCTGCTCCCCGTGGTCGGACGCGGCC
>DASQUY010000164.1:0-3006 GCA_035641055.1 Acidimicrobiales bacterium
GCCGAGCAGACCGGCGCCGCCCTGCGGCTCATCGGCGACCCCGCCCAACACGGCGCCGTCGAGGCCGGCGGCATGGTCCGCGTGCTCTGCGAACGCCACCCCCACGACACCCCCCGGCTCACCCGCACCCACCGGCTCCAAGACCCCCACGACCGGGCCGCGGCCGATCTCCTGCGGGCCGGCGACATCGCCGGCGCTCTCGCCCAACTCGACGGCGCCGGGCACCTTCACATCGTCGAGGACGAGATCGACGCCTACGCCCAGGTGCTCGCCCGCTGGTGGCAGGCCCACCGCGACCGCCAGGACCACCCCATGGTCGCCGGCCGCCACGAGGTCCGCCGGGCCCTCAACCGGCTCGCCCACCAGCTCCGCCGCGCCGCCGGCGAGATCGGCACCGACGAACTGGCCGCCGTCGAGGATCGCCGCTACAGCGTTGGCGACCGCGTCATCGCCCACATCCCCAACCGGCACCTCCACCCACCCGGACAACCCGACGCCTACATCCGCAACGGCGCCACCGGCACCATCACCGCCCTCACCCCCGGCAAGCATCCCGACCAGGACCGCATCACCGTCGACTTCGACGCCCTCGGCACCATCGAGCTGCCTCGGGCGTTCTTCGACGAACACGACATCGACACCCGCGGCCAGCGCCGCGTCGGCATCGACTACGCCTACGCCGTCACCAGCTACGCCGTCACCGGCGCCGACCACCCCACCTCCACCAGCCGGATCGACCCGACCGCCAGCCGGGCCGAAACCTACGTGGACATCACCCGCGGGCGCAGCACCAACCACCTCTATCTCACCCGCCAGCGCGACGACCTCGACGGCGAACACCTCCCCCGCGTCCCCCCCGATCCCCTCGACCAAGCCATCACGGAACGACTCGCCAACTCACACGGTGAACGCACCGCCTGGGAACTCCGCGACGACCAGCGGCAACACAGCACCGACCGCGCCGAGCCCGCACTGACCCTCTGAACCAGACGACCCGACACGCCGACCAGGCGGACACCGGTGCCGGCGGGCGATCCCGTCGGTCCCTGCGGGTTCGGCCCCCGAGCCGTCCCGTCCCCCGCCACCTCGTCCTCCGACCTCCACGCGTCCCTCGTTCACCATCCCCCGTCCCCCGGCAGGCCGCCCCGGCTCGTCCCCCGTCCCCCGAGCACGGTCCCCGGGGGGTCGGGCGTCCCCCGCGAAAAAGTCGGGCCCAGAATGTGAGATTTCGGGGCCGCGAGGGGCCTAGGGGGGTGTGCAGCGTGATGGGCTGAGTGGCTTCGAGGCGGTGGTGCTGACTCTGGGGGGTGCCGCCGCGTCGGTGGTCGTGGTCGTGTGGGCCGGAGCGACCCTGGCGTTGGCGGCCGCCGCCCAGCCGGTGGACCTGAGCGTCGGCCAGGCCGCCGACGCCCTACCCCGGCTCCCGGGACACCTCGGTGACCCCGCCGGCGCCTGGCCCGGCCCGGTCGCCCAGCGGTTGCCTGGTGCTGGCCTGTACTGGGCCTGCACCACGGTCACCGCCGCTGTGGCCGCGGTCGTGGGCGTGTTGGTGCTGCGGCTGGTGACCAGCCGCCCCGTGGGGACCGTGCGGCGCCGGCCCTTGGGGGTCAACGCCCGGCCGGGATGGGCGCGGCGCCGCGACCTGGCACCGGTCCTGACCCGCACGGCGACCCCGGGGCGGTTTGTGGTGGCCCGTTTCGGGCGCTGGCTGGTGGCCACCGAGGTCCGCACCCAGCGTCGGTCGCGTCGGCGGCGTCGCGGGGACCGGGGGGCGGTGGCGCTGGTGGGGCCGTCCCGGTCGGGCAAGACCACCGCGGCGGTCAGCGGCATCCTCGAATGGGAAGGCCCCGCGATCCTCTCCAGCGTCAAAGCCGACCTGTTGGGCGCCACCCTGGGCTGGCGGGCCCGCGGTGGCCAGGTCCGGGTCTATGACCCCACCCGCACCCTCGGCCCCCTTGCCGGCCCCTCGGCGAAGGTGGGTCCGGCGCGCTGGTCGCCGGTCGGCCAAGCCGCCAGCGTGGTCGGCGCACAGCGCGCCGCCCGCGCCCTGGTCGAAGCCGCCCCCCGCGGCGGGGTGGAAGGCGGCGTCGACTTCTGGCTGGCGCAGGCCGAGATCCTGTTGTCCGGGTTGCTGTTCGTCGCCCACCACACCCACCGCGACATGAGCAGCGTCGCCGACTGGGTGCTGCTCCAGGACCGACCCAGCGACCTCGGCCCCGGCGAGGTCCGCACCTGCCTGGACCTCGTCCTCGCCGGTGGCGACGCCCGGGTGGCCACCGGTGCCGCCGAGGCCGCCCGCGGGCTGCTGGCCATCTGGGAGATGGAAGACCGCACCCGCTCCTCGGTCTACGCCACCGCCCAGACCGTGGTGTGGCCCTGGGCCGAACCCACCGTCGCCACCTCCTCCCACGGACCCAGCGTCGATCTCGACTGGCTCCTCGGCGACGCCAACACCGTCTACCTGTGCGCCCCCATCGAGGACCAGCGCCGCTTGGCGCCCGCGTTCGGTGGCCTGCTCAACGACCTCATCGCCCAGGCCTACCGGCGCGTCGCCGCCACCGGCCGCCCCCTTGACCCGCCGCTGCTGGTCGTGATCGACGAGGCCGGCAACACGCCCTTGCGGGCCCTGCCCGAATACGCCTCCACCCTCGCCGGCATCGGGGTGCTGCTGGTGACGATCTGGCAGTCCCTGGCCCAGATCGAAGCCAGCTACGGCCGCGAAGCCGACACCATCTTGACCAACCACCTCACCAAGGTCTTCTACGCCGGCCTGTCCGATCCCGCGTCGCTGCGTTACGTGGCGCAGGTCCTCGGCGACGCCGAAGTCGAAACCCGCTCCCAGTCCCTGCCCGAAGCCCTCGGGCGGGCCTCCACCCAGCTCTCCACCACCCGCACCGCGCTCGCCCCCGCCCACGCGCTGCGCCAGATGCAACCCGGCGACGGCCTGCTCGTGCACGGCACCCTCCCACCCGCGCACGTCCGCGCCCACCCCTACTACAGCGACCG
>DASQUY010000165.1:0-3380 GCA_035641055.1 Acidimicrobiales bacterium
GGCGAAGCCGAGGGCGGAGGGCACGACGGCGAGGAACACCACGGAGCCGGTGGCGGCCAGCGATGCGCCCGAGATCTCATGCGGGACCGATGGGGCGAGGGGCAGGGCGAGCAGGGCACCGGCACAGGTGGCGTAGGTGGCCACTTCGAGGCCGCTGTAGCGCTGCAGAAGCGGCTTGTGCACCACGTGGTAGCTGCCGTGGGCGATGGCGGCGACGAGCACGAACAGGGCGCCCACCGAAAGGCGGCGGTCGCCGCTGTCGGTCAGGGCGATGAGCGCGGCGCCGGCGAAGGCGGTGAGGATGCCGCTCCAGCGGCGGGCGGGCACCGGCTCGCGCAACAGCACCATGGCGAGGAGGGCGCTGTGGATGGGAGCGGTGAGGATCAGCAGGCTGGCGACGCCGGCGTCTACGTCGCGCTCGCCGAGGTTGAGGAGCAGCTGGTAGAGGGCCATGCCGAGGAGCCCGCTGAGGAGGATGCGGGGTAGGTCCTCCCGTTGGGGCAGCCGGCCGCCGCGCACCGACACCACCAGGGCCAGGCAGCCCGCGGCCAGCACCAGGCGGAGCACGGTGAGCGACCCCGCCGAGTAGCCGCGGAGCGCGGCGCGGATGGCGACGAAGGCGGACGCCCAGGCCACGACGGTGACAGCGAGCGCGAGCAGCTCTCGGGACGGACGCATGTCCCGAGTGTCGGTGGGGCGGAGACCCAAGCACCAGTTACAAAATCGGCGGCTTTAAGTAAGCTTTGCTTTATGTTGGAGCTTCGCCGGCTGCATGCCCTGCACGCGGTGGCGACGCACGGCACGGTGACCGCCGCCGCGAAGTCGCTGGGCTACACGCCGCCGGCGGTGTCTCAGCAGTTGGCGGCACTAGCCCGCGAGGTCGGCGCCCCACTGCTGGCCCGCAACGGTCGCCGCCTGCAGCTGACCGAGGTCGGGTGGCGGCTCGTGGCCCATACCCGGGTCGTTCTCCAGCAGATGGAGGCCATGGAAGCCGATCTGGCGGCGGCGAGCGCGCCCGCCGGCCGGGTTCGCCTGGCCGCCTTCGCCACCGCCCTTACGACTCTGGTACCCCGCACGATCCGCCGGTTGAGCGTGGACGCCCCCCAGGTCGAGCTGACCGTCGACAGCATGGAGCCGGACGAGGCCGAGCAGGCGATGCACCGACGGCAGGTCGACCTGGCGGTGGTGCACGACTACGACCTGGTGCCCCGGCCGCTGTCCGACGGCGTCGAGCGCCACGAGCTGCGGACCGAGCCGGTCTGGGTGGCCCTGGCGGCCGAGCACCGCCAGCCGCATGACGGGAAGATCGACCTGCGTTCGCTGGCCGACGCGGCCTGGCTCGTGCCGCGGGAGGGGAACGCCTGCTACGACCTGGTCCTGCGGGCCTGTGGGGCCGCCGGCTTCGTGCCCCACGTCGTCGCCCGCAGCACTGACTTCCAGGCGCTGCTGGCGCTGGCGGCCGCCGGACTCGGAGTCGCGTTCGTGCCCGACGCCGCCCTGTTCCACACCCCGGCTGGGCTCCAGCTGTGTGCACCCCACCCGCCGGTGCGCCGCCACACCTTCGCCCTCACCCCAGCAGGCGGGTTCCACCAACCCGCCGTGGCAGCGGTCCTGGAGGCGCTGGCCAGCGAAGCCGCCGACTCCCGCGTTCGGGCCACTGGCGCTCGGAGGTGACCGGCGCCGGCACGTCCTCAGGCTCGGCGCCGCTGGCGTGCGTAGTGGCGGGCAACCCGGGCACGGTTGCCGCAGCCCGACGAGCACCACCTCTGGCGCGGGTGGGTCTGGAGGAAGAACAACACGCAGTTGGGGGCTCGGCAGAGCCGGAGGCGACGTCGTAGATCGTCGGTGAGCAGGGCTAGAGCGGCGCGGGCGAACTCGCCTCGCGCCGCCGCGGAGCCGCCGGTGGCGCGCAAGCGCTCGATCTTTAGGATCCCGCCGGTGGCTCGGTGCGCCACAAGGGTCACCGGCGCCTGGGCGGCGGCCTGGTTCAGTGCGGCAACGGCGGCGGCGGGTGGCGCCTGGCCGGCGACGATGGCGGTGAACAGCTCCCGCATCCGCTCGCGGAGCTGTACCAGCCGCACCACGGCCTCGCCTCCGGAGGTGGCTTTCCCGAGCTGGGCGCCGAGGTGGGCTTCCAGCCAGCGCCGGGCCTGCCCCGGGTCTTCGAGGTCGTCGACCAGTTCGTCACCCTGGTGCCGCAGGGTGCTCAGGAGCTCCACGGCGAGCTGGGGGTCGGCCAGAAGCAGCCGATCGTCGTCCACCACAGCCATACATGCTAACGGCCAAGCGTCTTGATCTCGTTAGAGAAGCGCCATACACTGCCTAATGGGAATTCATGAGTCTTCCGTTACAGACGGGAGGAGGCCGGCAGGTGGAACGAGCGCTCATCGTGATCGACGTCCAAAACGAGTACGTGACCGGGCGACTGCCGATCAGCCACCCGAACCTCGACGTGAGCCTGCCCAACATCGGCCAAGCCATGGACGCCGCCCAAGCCCACGATGTTCCTATCGTGGTCACCCAAGACACCGGGGCGGCAGACGACCCCATCTTCGCCGAGGGCAGCGACAACTGGAGGCTTCACGAAGTCGTCGCCCGGCGGCCGCGCCACCACCTCGTGCGCAAACCGCTACCCGGCGCCTTCACCGGCACCGACCTCGACCTATGGCTGCGCCAGCACAGCATCGACACCGTCAGCCTGGCCGGCTACATGAGCCACCACTGCATCGACACCACGGCACGGCAAGCACTACACGCCGGCTTCGCCGTCGAGATCCTCGCCGACGCCACTGGCACACTGGCCCTCGACAACGACGGCGGCACCGTGTCCGCCCGCCAGCTCCACGAGGTCACGCTGGCGGTCATGCACAGTCGGTTCGCCGCAGTCACCACCACCAACCAGTGGGTGGCAGCGCTCGCGTCCACCACACCATTGCCCCATGGCAACCTCCTCGAGTCCGTCACCTGAGCACAAGCGAAGCAGCGCGACGTGGCGCCCTCCCGAGCTCCGACCACCGGCTGGTCTGTACGACACCATCGTCCCCGGCGGTCGCCGCTAGCCGGCGCCGGTCAGCGCTGGGGTGGCTTCGAAGGGCCGGAGATCTCGTAGATCCTCCCGTCCGGTGCTCGAAAGTGGGCCCAGCTGTATGTGCCGTCACCCACCGTGGGACCACAGAACTCGGTCCCGGACTCTTCGAGCATCGACCGAACGACTCCGACGTCTTCGACGGCGAAGCCCGCCACGGGACCGGTGGTGAAGTGCTGATGGTCTGGCTCGGTCTCCGTGAACACCTCGACGAGTGAGCCATCGGGGAGCGACAGCACTGTCTTGCCGCCGGCGGCCTCGAGAACGTTGAGACCCAACAGATCGCGGAGGAATC
>DASQUY010000166.1:0-3505 GCA_035641055.1 Acidimicrobiales bacterium
ACCCGTCAACCCCCATCACGTTAGGTCGGGCGCGGTCAGGGCCTAGCGGTTTCGATCTCGGCGAGGATCCGGTCGAGGTTGTCGGGGCCGTGGTCGACGTAAGCGACCATCCCCCGTAGGAAGGCGCCGGGAGTTCCGTCCTGGGTCACGGCACCGACCTCGGGGGGCATCAAGTCGGAGGCGTCGAACCGCCATAGCCCGGCGGCAAGCGCATCCCGTGCTTCCCGGCAGAGCCGGACCCGGACCTCATTCGTGCGCTCGTCGACGTGCGCGGCCCGGCACTGTTCCGCGTCGAACCCGAGGTTGGCAGGGAGGAACGTTCCGCTGGGGTTGGCGGCCCACGCGGTTCCCCATTCGGGGCTCAGGACCCACCGAAGGAACTCGCGGACCTCGGGACGGTCTCGGAAAGCGCTGGCAAAGCCGGCCCCGCCGAAGACCGGCGTGTCGCCGGCCAGGTCGACCGGCGGCATCACGAAGTAGTCGACATCTGTACCCGGGGCGGCTCCTGGCGGGAGGAACTGCGGCACGATGGTCGATTGGTGGTGCAACCAACAGTCGGGCGGGTCCAAGAACATCGGGTCGCCGGCTTCGAGTCCATTGATCCGGCTGAGCGAGTCGGCGCCACTTCGAACGAACCCGTCGCCGAACGCCACCTGACCGAACATCGCCGCCGCCTGCCGGATCGCCGGGTCGTCGAAGGAAACCTCGCCGTCGACCCAGCGGTCGTAAACGTCGACGCCGCCGAGGCGCAGCACGAGGGCCTCGATCCAGTCGGTGGCGGGCCAGCCGCTGAACTCTCCATTTTCGAGGCCCATGCACCACGGGGTACGACCGTCGGCCACCATCTGCCGGCTGAGGGCCACCAGCTCGTCCCAGGTCTCGGGGACGGCGTACCCGGCCTGTTCGAACTCGGCTACCGGGTACCAGACGAGGCCCTTGACGTTGAGAAGGAGGGGAACTGCGAAATAGCTGGAGCCCACGCTGACGCTATCCACCAGGTAGTCGCCTACCTGACGCCGCGCCTCGGCCGGATCGAGGTATGTGCTGAGATCGATGAAGCCCCCGGCCCCCCGTTGTTGGGCGAGCTGGACGACCTCGCCGGGGTGGGCCACCATCGCCAGGTCGGGGGCGTCGCCGCGCTGCACCGCCGCCTCGAGCTGGTCTTCGCTGACAGGGTTGAGCTCGTAGGCGACTTCGATGCCCGTGCGCTCCTCGAACCGGGCGAACTCGGCCCCGAGGCCCTCCTCGAGGGAGTTGCTGCCGATCAGGGTGATCGTGGTGCCGGCGAGGGGCTGGTCGCTCTGCGGCGGCAGCGGCGGCCGGACCGGTTCCGCGGGGACCGCCGGCCAGCCCGAGCCGGTGGCGCAGGACGCGATGGCGTACCTCGTGCACTCGTCGGCGGTGAACGATCGGGTGAGGTCGCTGCGGCCGAGGTCGACGAGTTGGGCCAGGGGAAGCCGGAAGATGCCGGTCGGCCCATTCGGCCCGGTCCTGACTTCGACCGGGGCGTCGGTGGCCGGATACGGGATCCCGGCCCCCTGGATCGCCCAGTGCAGCGCCTCCTCGGCCTCGACGACCGCAGGGATGCCGGCGTGGGCGCTGGCGTCGAGGGATTCCAGTGCCAACAGCATGGCCAGCTGGGGATCGTCGCCGGCGAGGATCGATGCGGCGGCCAGCCGGCGGGGCTCCGCGGTGTCGGCCAGCTCCCGGGCGAGCCGGTTGGCCTCGTTGCGCTGGGTGATCGCGAAGGCGGCGACGGCGACGACCAGGGCGAGCACGACGGCGCTGCCGACGAGCTGGCGCGTACGCAGGCGGGTCTTGCGCCGGAGCCGGGCCTCCCGATGTCTGCGCTCCTGCTCGGCGGCCGCCTCGGACTCGCGCTGGTCGACGCTGGACTCGAGAAAGGCCCGCTCGCCGGGATGGAGCGAGAGGTCGGTGCCGGCGGCCCACGCCGCCGTCTGTTCGAGGCGCGGGCCCCGGAGCAGGAAGGCGGCATCCCGATCTGCCGCCTGCCACTCGGCCACCGCGATGGCCAGGCGCCGTTGCTGGCGTAGGTCGTCGCGGCTGTCGTCGATCCACGACCGCAGGCGGCCCCATTCGTTCAGCAGCGCCTCGTGGGCGATCTCGACGGTGGGGCCGCGGGTGACCGGGTCGCGGTCGAAGCTGACCAGCCGGTGGCGGCCGAAGGCATCGAGGACCACGTCGACGGCGGGATCCCCGAGGGCGGTGAGCTCCTGGCGCAGCGCCCGCCGGCGGACGTCGTCGGTCCCCTCCCCGAGGGTGACCAGGCGGAGCAGGATCTGACGAGCGGCCTGCTGCGCCTCATGGTCGAAGCCGCTGTACAGGGCCTCGGCCCTGCGGATCAGCGCGCCCGACACGCCTCCCAGTTCCCGGTACGCGGCGAGGTGGATGATCGGTCCCCGCCGTTGGTCGAACAGCTCGGCGAGCGCGTACTGCAGGAGCGGCAGGGCGCCGGGACGGTCGCTCACGTCGGCCACCATCTCTGCGACCAGGCCCGGCTCGAACCGGACACCCAACCGCTCGGCAGGTCCGTCCACGGCGCGTTCGAGCTCCTCCGGCGACATCGGCGTGATCACTTCGGTGCCGCGGCGCAGCAACTCACCGACGGCCCGATGGCCGAGCGGGCGGTCGTAGAAGTCGGCGCGCAACGTCACCACGACGCGCAGGTCCGCCAGGGGATCCTCGACCGCCGCCGCCAGGGCGTCGAGGAACGCCTGGGTCGTCGCTTGCGGCGCGTGTGTGAACAGTTCCTCGAACTGGTCGACGACCAGCAGCAGCTGCGAGCCCTCGGGGAGCACCCGCCGCACGGCCCGCCGGATCCCTGCCCGGCCGTCGGTGAGCTGCTCGAGCAGGCTGGCGGGCGGGTTGACGGCGACGCGCAGCAACCCCGCCTCCAGCTCCTCGTAGGGGTGGCGGCCGGGGCTGATCTGGACCACGAACCAGTCAGCCGACCCGGACACGGCCCCCAGGCGCAGGGCCGGCAACAACCCGGCGTTCACCACGCTCGACTTGCCGCTCCCGCTGGGACCCACCAGGGCGACGAAGCGCCCGCTTGTCCCGCTTGCGCCCAGCCGGGCGATGAGCCGCTCGACCACCCGCTCCCGCCCGAAGAAATCGGCCGCGTCCGACTCCTCGAAGGGGCGCAGACCCTTGTACGGATTGACGAGCCCAGCCGGCTCAGGCTCGACCGGTGCGGCGGCCGACCCCACCGCTGCCTGCACCGCGAGCACGAACGAGTCGACGTCGGGATACCGATCCTGCGGCGCGGCCGACGTCGCCTTCAGGATCACGCTGGCGATGGGCCCCGGCATCTCGTCGGCCACCCGATGGACGTCGTCGAGCGCCTGCCCGGTCAGCGCCTGGGCGAGCACGACGGCCAGGCTGTAGATGTCCGTCGCGGGCGTCACGCTGGAGCCCAGCAACTGCTCGGGGGATGCATAGGGCGACCCGGGTGTCACACGGTCCTCCGCATGCGCCCCCTCGT
>DASQUY010000167.1:0-2093 GCA_035641055.1 Acidimicrobiales bacterium
GGCCACGCGAGATCTGAGGGCCCCGAAACGCCGGATGCGGGAGCGCGCTCGCGGCCGGTCCTCGATTGTGGCCAGCATTCGGGCCGTGAAGAGTGCGAGCAGGCTGTTCGTCGTGGTGTCGGGGCCGCCGGCGAGTGGGAAGTCGACGGTCGCGCCGGCGTTGGCGGGCGAGATGCGGCTGCCGTTGATAGCGAAGGACACGATCAAGGACGCCCTCATGTCGGTGCTACCGGTTCCCGACGTCGATACGTCGCGGCAGCTGGGTCGGGCCGCCGTGGTCGCCATGCTCGCCGTTGCGGCCGAGTCCCCGTCCGGGGCGGTGATCGAGAGCAACTTCTACCGTTCGCGAGCGGTCGGCGAGCTCGGCCGTCTGCCCGGTCGGGTCGTGGAGGTCTTCTGCCGCGTCGACCGCGACGTCGCGCGCCTGCGCTACCAGACCCGAGCCGGGTCCCGCCACGCGGGTCACTTCGACTCGATCCGCTCCGCCGAGGAGCTATGGAACGACGAGGTCTCTGAGCCTGTGGCCGGCGGGTGGCCGCTCCTCGAGATCGACACCACCGGACCCATCGACGTCCCCGAGGTCGTCCGGCGGATACGCGACCTGACCGATCGAGTGCAGGCGTGAGCTCAGCGCGGGTACCGCCCCCTAACGGCTGATATACGGATGATCGTCAGCGCCTCCCACCGGCAGCGAGTGCTGCGATCGTCCGTATGATCAGGCGTTATACGCCCCGAACGGCTTGAGGATCTCCGATCCTGCGTATAACGCCGGCTTGGTGGTTGACCTCCACCGGGTCACGTTGCCCGGGCCGCCGAACTCCTCCACCACCGCCGTGTTGGCCTCGGTGCTGGGACCACGCCTCGCCACCACGCCACATCGCGCAA
The DNA here is from genome assembly GCA_035641055.1 of Acidimicrobiales bacterium. Taxonomy (GTDB): domain Bacteria; phylum Actinomycetota; class Acidimicrobiia; order Acidimicrobiales; family VFJN01; genus DASQUK01. The sequence goes on from DASQUY010000167.1 coordinate 886, forward strand.
CCCATCGGTTGCACAACTGCGGCGGCGGTCCTAGGTTCGTAACCGTGGTCACCATCACGGACGTGGAATACGAAGCCGACGCGACGACGATGGTCGGGCGCCTCGCCGTCCCCGACGGCGACGGCCCCCACGCCGCCGTGCTCATCGCCCACGAGGGCCCCGGGCTCGACGACATCCAGCGAGAGCGAGCCGCCCAGCTGGGCGAGCTCGGGTACGCGGCGTTCGCCCTCGACTACCACGGCGGCGGCCGCACGATCACCGACCGGGCCGAGATGATGGCCCGCCTGGCCGAGCTGCACGCCGAACCGGACCGCATCGAGGCCATCGCCGCCGCCGGGCTCGACGTCCTGCTCGCCCACCCCCGCACCGACGCCACACGTGTCGCCGCCATCGGCTACTGCTTCGGCGGCGCCGTCGCCCTCGAGCTCGCCCGCGGCGGCGCCGACGTCAAGGCGGTCGTCGGCTTCCACCCACGGCTGTCGACCAACCGGCCCGAAGGCGCCGCCAACGTCACCGGCAAGGTGCTGGTGTGCCTCGGATCGGAAGACCCGCTCATCACCGCCGACGAACGCCTCGGCTTCGAGGACGAGATGCGCACCGCCGGCGCCGACTGGCGCATGCAGATCTACGGCGGCGCAGCCCACAGCTTCACCCACCCCCTCGCCGACAGCGCCGCCCTGCCCGGCCTCGCCTACCACGCACCCAGCGCCGATCACGCCTGGCGGTCCATGCTCGACCTGTTCCGCGAGACCCTCGGGTGACCCCGGCCGCCCCGACCCCCGGGCCAGCAGCCGACCTCGCCGCACTCGTGGGCATCCACGCTAGGCGGCGTGGCGCATGCGAGCCGACGCACAACGGAACCGGTGCTCGTGCTCAACGCCGCGTGTCGGGGGTTCCTCGAGGCGCGGTCGAGCTGATCGCGCGCCGTGCCGGCATGTGCATCGCGACGACGACTCCGCCGGCCGCGGCGCGACACGGACCGCGCCCTGGACGTAGCCGCGCCAGCGATCACGCCGCAGCTGGACGACGAGACCCGGAACGATCCCGACGTCCGAGCGCCGAACCGTCCCCGAACATTCAATGTGTGAGGACCTCCTCGGCTCGTGTGCGGACAACCATTTGGTCTGCCAAAGGTCCGTTCACGATCAAGGAGGTCCCTGATGGCGATGGTATGTGGGTTGGATCTGCATCGGAGGCAGATCACGTTC
>DASQUY010000168.1:0-9055 GCA_035641055.1 Acidimicrobiales bacterium
GTGGCACTCGGGGGACGTTCAACTACAGGTCCCGCCCTCGCCTCGCCGTAAGGCGTTGCCACAAGCGTGGCGACAGCGACAGGCCGGTGAGCCGCGCAGGATGAGACACTCCGCCCGATGAGACATGCATAGGCTACGAAACGAGCCGCAGCCCGGTTCGAGCGCCCGGCCCCCGTCGAAGCCCAGCCGGGCGGCGGCGTCCCAGATGGCCGCCACCACGGTCGGGTCGGTGTAGTGGGCGTTGAGCACCGTGCGCCGGGCCCCGTCCCACTCCTCGGGTGACAGCAGGGCGCGCAGCCGCTGGCGCACGTCGTCGAGGTCGTCGGCGTGGTCATCGGCGAACACCGCGGGGGTGGCGCCCCAGCCACTCCACCGGGCCAGCACGGCCTGTTCATCGGGGCGCGCCGGGCGGGCCTCGGCCTCGATGCTGCGGAGCACCTCCAGCGCCGCCAGGTTGGCCGCCAGCCGCTGGGCGACGCTGCGGGGACCGGTCCACTCCCCCGCCGGCGGTCGCCACCGGACCGCCGAGAGCGACGCGCCGTCGCTCAGCTCGGCGAGTCGGTCTCCTCCTCGGGCGGCAGGTAGATCAGTTCGGCCTCGACCATCTCCCGGGCGGTCTGGTCGGCCTGGGTCACCCGGTCCTGAAACTCCGCCCAGCCGATCGTGCCGTCGTTGGGGTTGACGCCCTCCAGCAGCGAGTCCCGGATCTGCTCGTAGCGCGCCGCCGCCTGGGCGCCCAGCCCGGTGAAGAACGCCTGCGGATCCTCGAGCGCCCGGTAGCGGCGCGGCAGATGCCTGCGCCAGTGCTCCATCGCCGCGCTCCCCCACGGGTCCATCCGCGTCAGTTTCCTCTGCCGCGTCAAACAACGAGAGCTGGTACGAACCATCATTTGATTTCATTATAGCTCATGTACCACCGTGACTGGTGGTGGGGGTTGGCCATCAGGGCGGTTCCACCACGCCGATCGGCGCACCGGTGCCGCAGGCCACGTCCGCAGCCATGCGGCAGCGTCAGGAGACTCCCCTCCCTGTCTGCCGACAAGCTCAGGTCACGCCGACTCCACGCCGGCGGGCTCCGTCGACGCGCCGGCTGCGGCCTGGTCGAGGCGCGGCCCCAGGAAGTCGATGGCCCGGGCGTTGACGTAGTAGCGCTGACGCGGTTCCCCGGTCTGCTTGTCGGTCCACTCGTCGCGGGCCAGCTCGCCCGTAACCCCGACAAGCGAACCCTTGGTCAGGTACTCGTGGGCGGCCTCGGCGGTTCCGCCCCAGCACTTCACGTCGACGTACACCGTGTCGCGCTTGTGGTGGTTCACCGCCAGGCGCAGATCCACCACCTTGTTGCCCGACGCCGTCTCGAACGGGGGGTCCGGGTCCTTGGTCAGTCGACCTGTCAGGTTGACGCTGTTCATGCTGCTCACTCCATGGTCCTTTCTTTCCTGGTCCATGCCGCCCGGTCAGGCGACATAGAGCGTGGGGACGCCGGCGTCGGCGGCCCGTAGCCGCTGCAGGCGAGCCAGCGCCAGGCGCCGCCGGTCCCGCACCCACAGCCCGGCTCCCTCTTGGTCCGTTCCGATGCACCGCCAGCCCTCTGCGTCGCGGCGCTGGATAGACACCGAACCCCGGTCGAGACGCGCCACGTCAAGACGGGCGTCGTGCGCGAGCTCGATCCTCTGGCCGTTCCAGCGGATCTCCTCAGCCACCCATCCCTCAGGGAGCGGCAAGCCGCTGCCCACCGGCCGGAGCTGCGCGATCAGCTCCGCATGCTCAACCGTGGCGGCCTTCTTGCAGCTCGGGGCGCAGCCCATCAGGGCCCCTCGCCCGGGGCGGTGTCGGCCGGGCGGGTGGCCGCCAGGGCGTCCACCCGGGCCAGCAGTTCGTCGCGCTGGTCGGCAAACACGTCGAGGACGTCGACGCCGTGCGGCGACGCTGTCGGTGAATCGACAGGGGCGGGTCGCAGGAGCTTGGCGGGTGCGGGTAGTTCGGCCCGGTGACGCAGGTGCCGCTCGGTGTAGTACCGGCGGGTGCGGATATGCGCGGGGGGCAGGGTGCCGTGCACAAGCAGGGCGTCGCCCGGCAGCATCTGGCGCAGGCTGTGGGCCTGCACCAGGGCGACCCGCGTCGTGAGATCCGTCGCGGTGCTGCGGGCCAGCGCCGAGTAGTGGCCGGACAGCTGGCGGGACTCGATCTCCTCGTCACCCAGCACCTTCGCCACATAGTTGAGCGAGTCCTCGTCGGACAGGCCCGTGTAGAAGACCTTGGAGAGGTGGTTGGTCAACACGATCCCCGCCGCCTTGCCGTAGGCGCGGGTGATCTGGGCCACGGACTGCCAGATCGTCACCAGCTGCACGCCCAGACCCGCCACCGTGGAGGCGTACTCGGGGAGCTGCTCGAGGCGTTGGTTGCCGGCCTCGTCCAACACGACCAGCACGCGCCGTTCCAGACGGCCGCCGGCCGCCCGGTTGGAGCGCTCGTAGATCTGGGTCATCAGGTCGTTGACCAGTCCCCCGAAGGCGGGCGCGAGGCGGGCTTGGTCCTTGAGCGGCGAGCAGATGAACACCGTGTTGTCGCCCGACAGCAGCCAGTCGAGGTCGATCTCGTTGACACGGGCGGCGGCGCTGACCGCGGGGTCGGCGAAGGCACCAAGCGCCGCCTGGGCGGTCACGTAGATGCTGGAGCGGGGCCGTTCGTCCTGAGACCACGTCGAGAACAGGTAGTCGAGCGCCAGCGGGGCGCTGGCGGCGATGTCGGGGTCGGGATGGGTCAGCAGGTCCCGCAGCAGGCCATCCACCTCGCTGGGGCCGTCGGGGCGAGGCCGGTCCTGGGTGAGCACCCACTCGACCACGGCCGCCATGTCCCGGTCAGCGTTGGCCGCCACCCAGAACAGGCCGGCCAGCAGGTACTCGGCCAGCGACTTCCACATGCCCAGGTTGGATGTGCCGTCGTCGGCCACCGCCTCGAGCAGGTTGCGGGACGCCCGGCGGGCGCCGGTGATCGAGCGGGCCTGGGCCAGCGGGGACCAGCCGGCACCGGCGGCCGGCGTCAGGCCGAGCGGGTCGTAGACCCGGACGTCGCCGCGTCGGGCCCGCCACCCGATCGTGGCCGCCATCAGGTCCGTCTTCACCGAGCTGAGGACCGCGGGACCCTCCCACTCCAGGATGCCGGCGACGGCGGCGACGGTCTTGCCGGACCGGCTCGGCCCCACCAGCGCGACGGCGCCCGTGTCGCCTTGACGGCGCCGCACCCACCAGCGGCGCGAGGGCCGGGTCGTGGCGCGGCACTCGGTGGCGACCAGCCGGTGCCCGAAGCGCCCGAGGATGAACCGGCCGGGGCGGGGGCCCGGCACGAGCACCGTCTGCAGGTCGCGTCGACGGGCCAGCCAGGCCCGGGCGTCGACCCCTAAACGCTGGCGCTGCACCGTCCCCACCCGCTGGAGCCGCTGCCACACGGCCAAGCCGCCGACACCTAGGAGACCCGTGGCCACCGCAACCAGGCCCGTCGCGGCCCAGTAGACGATCACACTCGGAAACGGCCCGTCGGGCGACCGTTCCCAGGCAACTGCGGGGTCACCGGCATGGCTGGGCAGCCGGGTGGCCGCCTGCACCGCGGCGGCGAGATCGGCCTCGAACGAGACGCCGGCGAACTTGGCGGCCAGCCCGGCGCCGCCCCAGACCACGAGCCCGACCGCACCCACCACGGCCGCGACGCCGAGCAGCAGCTTGCCGAACGGGTCCTCGTGTCCCATCTCTTACTAAGGCGCACGCCGACCCACGGTTGTCGTCAGGTCTTTCGGCTGTCCGGGCGCCCTTTCTGTGCAGCCGACCCGAGCCCCGGCGGCATGGGTCGTGGGCTCGGAGGGTTCACAGGTCAGGCAGGCTCGCGTCCTCGATGCTCGGACGGCCCGGCTCCACCATCGCCGTGGGGCCGTGGCGTCGTGCGTCTGCGACCCACCTGCGGGCCTCGTAAATGAACTCGCTCAGCCCTTTGACCACGTCTCGTTGCGATCTCGGTTGATCCAGGCCGTGCTGCCCCAATCCCTCGGCCATGCGCACCGCCACCGCGGCGGCCTGCTCCACCCGCTCGGAAACGAACTCGACGAGCACCGCGATGTCCTCCACGCTGACCGTCCGCCCCGGACTCAGGTCCGGGTAGCGAAAGCCCGACTGCAGGAGGTCGAGCCAAGCGGCCGGGTCGCCGTGCACGGCGGCACCCACCGCGGCATCCAAGGCGTGCTTCGACACGCTCGCCTCGAGGGCCGGGTGCGTGATCCGCCACTGCCTTGTCACAGCCCCGGGCGCGTCGCTCGGGTCGCCGGTTCGTTCGGTCATCGTCGTTCCCGCCGGCGGCGCCGGGTCCCGGTGCGGGACCATGCCACTGGCGGGCTCTGTGTCTCCTCGCCTGTCGCTTTGGCAACCCACGCCCGCAAGCCGCGGCGGCGTACCTGGTCGAAGAAGTCGGCCAACACGTAGACGGCGTCGTCGAAGCCGTCTAGGGCCTTGGTCATCTGGCTCAGCCGGCTGTCCCGCCAGCTCCGGTAGTCGGCCCGCCAGGCGGTCGCCAGCGGACCCGTCTCCGTCACCGTGGCCGTGACCTCCACGACCGCCTGCGGGTCGAGCTCGGCGAGGCGGTCGTCCATCTCGCTCAGCTGGTGTTCTCGGCCCAGCACCGCGGGATACAGGTCATGGACGGGACGTCGGCTGTCGCGCAGAGGGCGGGTCTCGCCCGCTGGGGGCAGGAAGAAGTAGGCGATGGGCACATCGAACACCACCGAGAGGAGGTACAGGTCGTGGGCGTCGAAGCGGCGGCGCCGGCCCCCGTCGAAGCCCCGCTCCAGGGCCGAGATGGCTGCCTGTGTCAGGAGGTGGCCGGTCAATTCGGCCAGCCGGGCGGCCACCTGGCGCTGTGTCATGCCCCGCCGCTTGCGGATCGTCCGGATGTTGTGCGCGACAACGGCGTTCACGTCCAACGTTCGCGTGTCACGCACGAGGCATCGTCCGCAGGCCGGTTCGGCTAGGCCACGCATGGTGGGCCGGAGCGGATGGCTTGGCGGCAGGTGAGCCGGTTGGCGGCGCGCATCACCGCCGGCCACCGCTGGCCGGACACACTGTGCCAGGCGTTGAGGTCGGGGAACTGCTCGGGGATGCCGAGGCGACGCCACTCGACGCCCCGTTCGTCGAGCAGCCCACCGAGGCGGGCCTGCGCCGTCTGACCCTGGCGGTCGTTGTCCAACGCCAGGAGTATCCGCGCGCCCTGGCCGGCCAGGCGATCGGCGACGTTGCGATCGCCGCCGGCGGTGGCGCCGAGGAGCGCCGCGGCCCGGTAGCCGGCGGTCAGCGCCGAAAGAGCGTCGAGGGGCCCCTCGGTCACGACCAGCTCTCTGCTGAGCCGCCGGGGTGGCTCGTAGAACGCGAGCCGGGGGTTGGGTGCAATGTGGTCGGCGGCGTTCCACCAGCGGGACACGACCGGGCGCAGGTGACGTGACAGCGTGAAGATCACCCGGTCTGCTTCGCGCACGGGAAAGACGACCGCGGGGAACACCTTGGGCACCCCGTCGGGGCGTGGGAGACGTCGCGGGCCGGGGTCAGCGCCCAGGCCGGCCGCCGCGACGATCTCGGGTGGGATGGCTCGCCGGCCGGTGAGCCACGCCCGCACCCATCGAGCCTCGCCGCTACCCAGGTAGGCGCGGCAGCCCAGGGCGTACGCCTCGAGGGCTACGGGACCGAGCGGATCCGATCGCGGTCGCGTCCGCTGCCCGGGCGGGCGGGCCGGGGGCAGCGGGCCGGGGGGCGTGTGGCTCCAGGCAGCCAGCCACGCCAGGGCCTCGCCGACCCCACCGGCCCGCCCGGCGGCGATCACCAGGTCGATGGCCGTCCCGGCGTCACCGCAGCCATGGCAGCGCCAGCGTTGCGTCCCGTGGCGGGTCCTGAACACGCTGAGGGGCGGGGTGCGGCCGGTTTGGGCGTGGTCGGGGTTGGGGCACGACCAGAGCCGCCCGCCGCCGCGGCGGGCACCGAGAAGCTCATCGGCGAGCAGCTCGAGGTCGACCCGGGCCAGGATGGCCTCGCGGTCATGCAACAACATCGAGCACCTCCGGGTGGTCGTCACCGGCGGACCCTTCAGTCCCGCTGAACCCGCCCGGATTTGCGCGCATGCGCTGGTCGGTATCCACGAGCAGACGTTCCGAGTCGGCCAGCAGGTGCTGCACCAGGGCCCGTTGGCCGCCGATCAGCCACAGCGCCCGACCCTTGAGCGCGGACCCGACCCAGCCGCGCTCTGGGCCGGTGAGCCCGAACGCCCGCTCGGTGCCGTCCAGCTGGTCGGGGTGCTGGCGCAGGATCACATTCGTGTCGGCGTCGGCCAACAGGCCCGCCGCGATCTTGGCCTCGGCGCTGCCGTCGTCGGCCTGGGCGGCGGCGTCGGTCACCCGGTGGCCGATCTGCACGTTGGCGACCCCCAGGGTGCGGCCCAGCTTCTGGCAGCGTTGCATGTGGCGCACGAACGCCCGGTCGCCGGCCCCGACCCACAGCTCATCGGTGATCTGCAGCCGCTGGGGACCGGGGCACACCAGGAACTCCTGCAACCAGCCGGTGGCCGTCATCAGCACCAATGGCATGGCCCGCGAGTCGATGTTCAGCCCCGACAAATCCAGCACCACGCCCCGGGTATGGGTGTCGAAACGGACGGTGCTGTGACCGTCGAACATGCCCCGCAGCGACTGACCGAGCAGGTTCTGCAGGCCCCAGCACACATCGGAGGCGAGGGTGGCCAGCTCGTCGGGCGACTTGCGAATCCCCGCCACCTTGGCCACCTGGGCTGCCATCGTGTCGGTGGGCGAGGCGAGCAGGCCCGCCAAATCGGCCAGGGTCGGCTCCCGGGCCCGGCCGGTGACCGCGGCTTCCACCGCGCTGTCCAGGATCGCTTCCTCGGCGGGCACGAGATCGCGGCGCAGCACCGCGGCCAGCAGGTCGCGGACGGTCTCGGCGCGTCGCATGGCCGTCTCTGCCGGCTCCTCGTGGCGCGCCGCGGGGCCCGGGGCCAGCGGGTTCACCCGGGTGACGCCCCCGGGCGAGAGCCGCACCACCGTCAGACCCAGCCGCTGCGCCAGGGTGACGTACTCGCCCTTGGGATCGGCGACGCCCACCCACCGCTGCCGGCCGTAGAGGCTGAACATGCGCCACAGGAACGTCTTGACCAGGGCGCTCTTGCCCTGGCCGGGTTTCCCGAAGAACGCCACGTTGGGGTTGGTGACCAGCCCCTGCTCGTAGGCCTCGAACGGGTCCCAGATGAACGCGCCGGCGCCGGCCAGCATGTCCACGCCGATCAGCACCCCGCGCCGGCACAGGGGCCCGTGCACCGAGAACGGATAGACCGACGCCACATGGGCAGTGGAGCCGCGCTGCCACGGCAGGCGCAGCCGGGGTCGGGGGCACAGCGAGGCTCGCGGCGTCGAGTCGCTCATACGCCCACCAGATCCAGCAGGCCCGGGTCGACCAGGCCGAAGGGCAGGCTCGCCGCCCAGGCGACGTCTTGGCTGCCGTGCAGCAGCCGCAGGGCCAGGCCACGGGCCCGGGCCGCCTGCTCGATGCGCCGGGCACTGGCGTCGAGCTCGGCGGCCGACGGGGCCGACACCGTGACCAAGCCCAGATACAGCGTCTCGGCGTGGCCGGACGCCAGCTCGGCCTCGAGGTCATAGGCGGCCTGTTCGGTGCGGCGGTCCGCCTCAGTGACACGCCGGTCCTTTTCTTCCTTGCGCATCCGGTGGGCGCTGAGCTTGACGAGTTGGCTTTCGATGCGCCTCAGGCTGCGTTCGGGGGCGATCGGCCAGTGCACCACGGTCATGGTGCGGCACTCGGCGGTGGTGAGGAACCCGTGGAGCCAGTCGGCTGGCACCGGCCGCCGGGGCCACGCCTCGATCCAATACGCCCGGTGGAAGCTGCCGTCCATGCGCAGCTGCCCCCAGGCGGTGGACACCGCCAGCGGCCCGGCGTTGTGGCGGCCGACCAGACCGAGGCGTTGCGCCAGCGAGCCGCTGGCGCTGTCGGGGCGCAGCGCGTGGTCGGCCGGGTCGATGCGGGCACGCAGCAGCTGCCACAGCCCGGCGGCGGGCAGGGGGCCGTCGGTGTGCAGCGCCGCGGCTTCCAGTGCCGCCATGAGATTCTCGACCGCGGCAGGCAGGTGGGCTGCGGCCCGCTCCAACGGGTCGCGGTGCGTGTCGCGTACCCGGCTGCCGGCGACGGTGATCCACACCAGGGTCTCGTGCAGACTCGCCGCGCCGGTGACCTCGTCGAGCAGCTCCCGGTAACTGGCGATCCCGCCGGCGAGGTCGTCGGCGCCGGCAAAGCGCGCCTCGGCCCAGCTGCGGTGCTCCGCCAGGTCGGCGGGCACTGCGGTGTCGGACCAGCCGACCTGCACCACCGGGCTACCGGGTACGGCGGGGGCGGCGAGGACGTCACCCCAGGATGCGAGCAGGGCATCCTGGGACGACGAGTCCTGGCACACGAACTGGGGGCCGGCCACGACACACACCGCGGTCAGCCGTTCCGTGCGCAGGTCCCGCACGGCCGCGAGCTGGCGGCCACCCCAGGGGATCTCGACGACGTCGATGTCCCGCAGCATCGGCGGCAATGCCGCCGTGGTGCTATCGGTGACGGGAAACATCGGCAGCCGGGCCCGCCACGACCGGCGCCCCGACAGCCGGGTGCCCGTCCAGCTCACCAGCAGCGTGGCCCATTCACGCAACCGCCGGCCGCGGACGCGGAGCTTCGCCGACCCGAAGCCGATCAGCAGTGGGGCCGCCGACACCAGCGTCGGCGCCCCGGCCAGGCGGCTGAGCACCGCCAACATGAGGCCGCCGCCGATGAGCCCCAGCTCGGGCACCGACATGCCCAGGAAGACCCCGGTCTTGTCGCGGGGCTCGAGCGTGTACAGCCGACCGGTCATCACCGTTCACCTGACCGGCCGGGGCGGGCCGGCGGTGGGGCTGGCTTAGTGCTCGGCGCCGGGGGGACACGGGGCGGCGGGGGTGGTTGGCGGCCGCGGGGAGATTCACGGCCGCCTG
>DASQUY010000169.1:0-5823 GCA_035641055.1 Acidimicrobiales bacterium
GGCGAAGCCCGCCAGCACCGCCAAGGGCACGGCAATCCCGCCCACACCGTCGCCGTCGAACACGAGGCCGATCCAGGCATCCATGGCCCAGGCGTGGGGCGTGACGTGACCGATCACCCGCATTGCCTCCGGGACGATCACGAGCGGCCACATGCAGCCTCCCAGCATCCCCATGGCGATGGCGATCGGAGCCCCGACCGACTGGGCCTGGTCGGCGTTGGCGACCACCGAGCCGACGAGCAGCCCCACGCCGGTGGCGATCACCGCCCACACCGCCAGCAGCAGGATCACGCCGACGGGGTCGCCCCAGTCGACGCCGAACACGAGCGCGCCGATCACCACGATCATCGCCGACTGCACCAGCGCGAACAGCAGCTTGGCGGCCCCGATGCCGGCCAGGATCGTGCCGGTGCCGTGGGGCGTGGCGAGGAGTCGTCGGGTGATGCCCAGCTGGCGGTCGCTCGCGAGGATGGCGCCGACCACCAGGGTGTTCACGAACACGAACAGCGTGAGGTTGGCCGGCGCCGTGTAGTCGAAACCGAAGGCGGCCAGGTCCGTCCCGTCGTCGTCGGCGACGGCGTCGATGCGGACGGTGGCGCCTGGTAGGTCCGGGGCGATCCGGTCGGCCGTGGTCGCAGCCTCGTCGTGGGTGCCAGCCCCATGATCGGCAGCGAAGGTGGCGGCGGCCAGCCGCCCCGCCTCGTCCCCCACCGCCGCCCGGACGGTGGACTGCACCGTGGCGGCGGCGCTCGACGTGGGCTCGGCGATCAGGTCGACCGTGACGGTCCCGCCGCCGCCGATCTCGGCCCCGAAGCCCGCCGGCACGACGATGCCGGCCGCCACCGTCCGGAGGCGGATGTCGCGGCGCAGGGTGTCCACGGAGTCGTAGTGGTCGGCGTTCAGGCCCTCCGCGGCGTCGAGGGCGTCGACCAGGGCGGCCGAGCGGGCCGACCGGTCGTCGTCGAGGATGCCGACCTCCAGCTCGTCCTCGTTCTGGAACGTCGACCCGATGATCGTGATGAGGATCACCGGCAACGCCAGGGTGAAGAACAGGGCCGTGCGGTCCCGGGCCACGCGGCGCAGCTCGTTGGCGCCGATGGCCGCGATGGCGACGACGGCCTTCATCGGCGCGCCCCCAGCCGTCGGGGCAACAGAACGGCGGCGACCGCGGCCGAAGCCGCCGCGAAGCCCAGCAGAGCCGCCACGTGGGGGATCACGTCGGCGGCGGCGCCGCCGCCCACCGACAGCTCGGCGAAGCCCTGCACCGCCCAGCCGTTGGGCGTGGCCAGTGACAGGCGGCGCAGCGCCTCGGGCAGGTCTCCCAGAGGGATGAAGTTGCCGCCGATCAGCGCGAACACGAACGCCGTGAAGGTGGCGAGCATGTCGGCGCTGGCCTCCGTCTTGGCGATCGCCGCCACGAACCCCGACAGGCCGGCAATGGCCAGCGAGACCGCCACGATCAGCAGCACCACGCCTGCGGGGTCGCCCCAGTCGGCGCCGAGCGCCACGCCCGTCACGAGCCAGATCACGGCGAAGGTCACGGCCGCGATGACCACCACGCTCGCCGCCTTGCCGGCCAGGACCGTGGCGTCACGGACCGGGGCGGCGCGCACCCGGTCGAGCACGGAGAGCCGCTGCTCGGTCAGGAGGTCGCGGGCGAGCGTCCCCACCATGAGGAACAGGAACAGCAGCGCCATCGTTGGCCCGAAGTAGGTGCCGGGGGACACGTCGCCGCCGGAGCCGGTCTGGGCGATCTCGACCGGCAGCTCGATCGCCGCCAGCTCGTCCGGCGGCGGGAGGTCGCCGCCCTCGGCCGCGACGGTGGCGCCGGCCAGCCGGGCGGCGTTGACCCGGGCCGTGAACCCGCCGGCCACCGAGCGGGCGACCTCGGCGGCGATCGGGTCGTCGGCGGGGTCGGTGATGACCTCGAGCTCGCCGGGCGCGTCGGTGGCGACCGAGTCCCCGAAGCCCGCGGGCACGATGACGGCCGCGCCGATGTCCCCGTCGTCGACCTCCGCCCGGGCCTCGGCGGCCGTGTCGAGGCGCTCGAACCGTAGGCCGCCGCCGGTGTCGGCCCCGGCGACGCCCTCCACGAACTGCGCCGCCATCGGGGATCCGTCGGCGTCGACCAGGCCGACGGTGGCGTCGATCTCGTCGCCGCTCCCGAACGCCAAGCCGATGATCGTCGCCAGCGCCAGCGGCCCGCCGATCGCCTGGATGAGGAACGACCGGTTGCGGAACCGGCGCCGCAGGTCCACGGCGGCGATGAGCCCCGCCGCCCGCACCTGGCTCACCAACGCCTCCGTCCCGCCTCTCTCCCACACGAACTTGCGGTGGTTATCGGGGCTATAGCCCCTCTAACCACCGCAAGTTCGGGAGAGGTGGGCGCCATGATTCAGTCCCGCAGGGCTTTGCCCGTGAGCTCGAGGAAGACGTCCTCGAGGTCCGGTTGGACCAGCTCGATGCCGCCGATCGTCGCGCCGGTGCGTCCGGCGGCGGCGACGATGCCCGCCAGGGCCAGCGGCCCCGCAGTCACCCGCACGGCGAGGCCCCCGTCGCGGCGGTCGACGCCCACGGTCCCCGGCAGGCCGCGGCAGGCGGAGGCGAAGGCGTCGAGGTCGCCGTCGGCCGTGACGTCGACGCGGTCGCCCGTGCCGACGTGCGCCACCAGCTCCCGCCGCGTTCCCTCGGCCACGAGCCGGCCCTCGTCGATGATGCCGACGCGGTCGCACAGCCGCTCGGCCTCCTCCATGTAATGCGTCGTGTAGAGCACCGAGAGGCCCTCGGCGCCCAGTGCCTCCACGCTCTCGAGGATGGCGTTGCGGCTCTGCGGGTCGACGCCCACCGTGGGTTCGTCGAGCACGAGGAGCCGGGGCCGGTGCAGCAGCCCGACGGCGATGTTGGCGCGCCGCTTCATGCCGCCCGAGTAGGTGTCGATCCGGTCGTCCGCCCGGTCGGCGAGGCCGACGATGTCGAGGACCTCGGCGACCCGCTCGTCGAGCACGCGATCCCGGAGCGCCTGCAGCCGGCCGAAGAACCGCAGGTTCTCCCGTGCCGTCAGGTTGTCGTAGAGCGCCACGTCCTGGGGAACAAGGCCGATCGCCGCCTTGGCGTCGGTGGAGTCGGGGCCGAGCGGTCGCCCGGCCACGGTGACTTCGCCGGCGTCGCGGGCGAGCAGGCCGCACACCATCGAGATCGTGGTGGTCTTGCCGGCACCGTTGGGCCCCAACAGCCCGTAGGTCTCCCCGCGGGCGATGTCGAACCCGACGCCGTCGACCGCCAGCCGGTCGCCGTAGGCCTTGCGCAGCCCCTGGCACGACAGCACCGTCTCCCCCACGGCCACGCGCCCGGACGGTACTGCGCCACGTCCGGCGGTGTCCTGTGACGTTTGGCTATGACGCCCGCCACGCGGCGGCGGGGGGCTGGGTCACAGCCGCTCGATGATCGTCACGTTGGCCTGGCCGCCACCCTCGCACATCGTCTGCAGCCCCCAGCGGCCGTCACGGCGCTCGAGCTCGTGGAGCAGCGTGGTCATGAGTCGGGCGCCGGTGGCGCCGAGCGGGTGGCCGAGGGCGATGGCGCCGCCGTTGACGTTGACCCTGGCGGGATCGGCGCCCACCTCCCGCAGCCAGGCGATGACCACCGAGGCGAACGCCTCGTTGATCTCCACCAGATCGATGTCGTCGAGGCGCATGCCCGTCCGCTCGAGGGCGTAGGCGGTGGCCGGGATGGGGGCCGTCAGCATCCACACCGGGTCGTCGGCCCGCACCGACAGGTGGTGGATGCGCGCCCGGGGCGTGAGCCCGTGGTCGGCCAGGGCCCGCTCGTTGACGACCAGCAGCGCCGCCGAGGCGTCGGAGATCTGCGACGAGCACGCCGCGGTCACTCGCCCGCCCGCGGTGAGCGGGGGCAGCGAGCGGATCTTGTCCCAGTCGGGCTCCCGGGGGCCCTCGTCGGCGCGGCACTCGCCCAGCGGCACGATCTCGGCGTCGAAGCGCCCCTCCGCCCGGGCCCGGAGGGCCCGGGTGTGTGACTCGACGGCGAAGGCCTCCATGTCGCCGCGGGAGATGTCCCACTTGGTGGCGATCATCTCCGCCGAGCGGAACTGGGTCACCTCCTGCGTGCCGTACCGGGCCACCCACCCCGTCGACCCCGTGAAGGGATCGTCGAAGCCGAGCGGCTGGCCGGCGGTCATCGCGGAGGAGATGGGGATCTGCGACATCTGCTGCACGCCCCCCGCCACCACCACGTCCATGGTCCCGGACAGCACCGCCTGGGCGGCGAAGTGGATGGCCTGCTGCGACGAGCCGCACTGGCGGTCGACGGTCGTGCCGGGGACGTGGTCGGGCAGCCCGGCGGCCAGCCAGCACGTGCGGGCGATGTCGCCGGCCTGGCCGCCGACCGTGTCGACGCAGCCGAACACGACGTCGTCCACCGCCGCCGGGTCGATGCCCGTGCGGTGCACGAGCGCGGCCAGGCTGTGCGCCCCCAGATCCGCCGGATGGACCTCCGCCAGTCCGCCCCCGCGCCGGCCCACGGGGCTGCGGACGGCATCGACGATGTAGGCCTCGCTCATCGTGGGGTTCTCCCCTCCATTCCCTCGCTTCTTGCGGTGTTTAGGGGGGCCATGACCCCCTTAACCACCGCAAGTTCGGGGATGTCGGTGGTCATGGGCCGGCCTCCAGGCGCTTGAGGGTGGCGGCGGCCTCGGTGGTGATGCGGTCGAGCAGCTCGGCCACCGTGGGCAGCTCGTCGATCACGCCGGTGACCTGGCCGGTGGGGAGCACGCCGGCCTCGGGCTTGCCATCCACCAGCGCCGCCTTGATGAGCATGGGCGCGTTGGCGGCCATGGCCACCTGCGACCACGGCAGCCCCTGGTTCCTCCGCATCGCCACGCCCTCCCGCACCAGATCGGGCACCGGCGTGCCGGTAAGGCGGCGGAACGCCAGCGCCGCCCGCACCGCCCGCGGCAGCCGGGTCAGTGGCGACGCCCCCTCGAGCCGGTCGACGGCGTCGGTGCGGATCACCCGCTGCGGCGCCCCGTCGAGCGCGGTGGTGACCACCGTGTCGGTCACGGCGGCGGCCAGGTAGCGCCGCTTGACGGCGTCGGGCACGCGGCTCTCCTGGGTGAGCAGGAAGCGGGTACCCATGGCGACGCCGTCCGCACCCCACGCCAGGGCGGCCACCAGCCCGCGCCCGTCGTGGAAGCCGCCGGCCCCCAACACCGGGATGTCGGCGCCGACGGCGTCGACCACCTGGGGCAGCAGCAGCGACGTCGGCACGGCGCCCGTGTGGCCGCCGCCCTCCCCGCCCTGGGCGATGACGGCGTCGACCCCCCACTCGTGCATCTTCTCGGCGTGGCGCCGGGCGCCGACGGTCGGCATGACCAGCACGCCGGCGTCGTGCAGGCGGCCGACCACCTCCCGGGTGGGTGCACCCGCGAAGCTCACGAGGCGCACGCCCCGGCGGACGCACAGGTCGATGCGGTCGGTGAGGTCGGGCTGGTCGGCCCGGAGATTGACCCCGAAGGGCCGCGGCGTCCGCTCCTGCACGTCGGCGATGGCGTCGGCGAGCTGCTCGCGGGTCATCGTGACGGCGGCGAGGATGCCGAAGCCGCCGGCGCCGCTGGTGGCGGCCGTCAGCGAGGCGCCCGACACCCAGCCCATGCCCGTCTGGACGATCGGCAGGCGGCAGCCCACCAGGTCGCAGAATCGGGTCCGCAGCGCCGGGTGCGCCGGCTCCGCCTCGGTATTCTCCGCTCTTGGCGCCACCGGCGCCGAGCGCTGCGCTGCGCCCCAGCCTCGCTTTCGCTCGGCCTCGGGA
>DASQUY010000170.1:0-2017 GCA_035641055.1 Acidimicrobiales bacterium
GCGGGGTCGCCCGGCGAGTGGATCGAGGCGTCCCTGTCGCCCCCCGAGCACGGGCCCGGCTTCCTGTTCCGCATCCGGGGCCCGGGGGCGCGGACGATGTGCGGGGACGACGGCAAGGTGTCGGGCGCCGGCACCCCGGGCGCCGACGTCCCGTCGCTCGGGATCGTCCAGATCGACCACGTGTGCCAGGCGTTCCCCGACCGGGACGTGCTGGCGCGCTGGTACGAGGACCTCGCCGGGTTCGCGCAGGTGTGGCGCACGCCCGACGACGAGCACCCCGACATGGCCGACCTCGTCATGAACATCCCGGGGTCGGGCATCTGCTGGGAGATCATCATGCCCCGGGGCGAGGACTCGTTCATCGAGCGCTTCTGGGAGAGGAACGGCCCCGCCGTGCACCACGTCACCTTCGAGGTGGCGGACTGGGACGCCGCCCTGCGCGCCTGCGAGCATCACGAGATCGAGACCTTCGACGCCAACGACGGCACGACCGACGGTGCCGCGTGGCGGGACGCGTTCATCCACCCGAAGCTCACAGGGGGTGTGCTGGTGCAGCTCTTCTGGGAGGAGCGGCCCGGCGTGTGGGTGCGGTCCGACAAGATCCCGCCCCAGCGGTGAGAGCCGAGCGCCGGTGGACCTGACGCTCACCGACGACCAGGAGCTGATCGCCTCCACCGCCCGCGGGTTCCTCGAGTCCCGGTGCCCGATGGCGCAGGTGCGCGAGATGGAGACCGACGCCACCGGCTACTCGCGGGCGCTGTGGAAGGAGATGGCGGAGCTCGGCTGGACCGGCCTGGCGTTCCCCGAGGAGCACGGTGGTGCCGGCGGTGCGTTCCTGGACCTCTGCCTCGTCGTCGAGCAGATGGGCCGGGTCCTGCTGCCCAGCCCGTTCCTGCCGACCGTGCTATGCGGGCTGGCCGTGGCCGCGCACGGCACCGTCGAGCAGCGGGCGTCCCGTCTCGGCGGCATCGCCCGCGGCGAGGCGGTCATGAGCTACGTGCGGGCGGCGCCCGGCTCGGGTTGGGGGTCGTCGGGATCCGAGGTGGTGGCACGCGGCGACGGCGACGGGTTCGTCCTGGACGGCGCCGGCATGTTCGTGCCCTACGCCCACGTCGCCGACGAGCTGATCGTCGTGGCGCAGCAGGCGGGCGGCGGGCCCGACGACCTGACGGCGTTCCTCGTTCACGGGGACACGCCCGGGCTCTCGACCACGCCGCTCGCGACCGTGCATCCGGATCACCAGCACCGGGTCGAGCTGGAGGGCGTGCGGGTGGCGGCCACCGACGTCCTGGGCGGAGAGCGCGGTGGCGGGGCGGTCGTCGCCACGGTCGCGGCCCACGGTGCGGCGGCGACGTGCGCGGAGATGGTCGGGGGCGCCCAGCGGGTCCTGGACATGACCGTGCAGCACGCCACCGAGCGCGAGCAGTTCGGAACCCCGGTGGGCGCCTTCCAGGCCATCCAGCACCACTGCGCCAACATGGGCGTCGACGTGCTCAGCTCCCGGCTCATCGCCTTCGAGGCGATCTGGCGGCTGTCCGACGGCCTCGACGCCGCCGAGGAGGTGTCGATGGCCAAGGCGTGGGTGAGCGAGGCGTACCGTCGCGTCTGCGCGCTGGGGCACCAGGTCCACGGCGCCATCGGGTTCACCCGCGAGCACGACCTGCACCTCTTCTTCCGCCACGCCGTCGCGACCGAGCTGGCGTTCGGGGACGGCGACCACCACTGGGAGCTGGTCGCCCGCCACCTCGGGCTGCCGGAGGGCCGGCCCCGGTAGCGACCTCGTTCGTTCTACCCGTCGTTGGGTGCCTGGCGGCGCAGGTAAGGGTGCATCAGGTCGGCCGTGCCCTGGGCCTCGTACGGATCCCGGCCGCTGACGAGCAGGACATCCCGATGGTCGAGGGTGGCCACCGACTCGCCCGGGCCGGCCGGCCGCCACGGCAGGAGCGACTCGGCGCTCATGTAGTGGTTGACCAGGGCACGGCGCAGGCTGGGGCGGCGGGTGTTGGGGAGAGAGCGG
>DASQUY010000171.1:0-2347 GCA_035641055.1 Acidimicrobiales bacterium
GAGGGCGTCCAGTCATTCCTCGAGAAGCGTCCGCCGTCGTTCGAGCGCCTGGGCGACACAGGCATCTCCTAGATGGGCCGGAGGCACGCCCCTCGACGGTCCATCGCCACAAGGTCGCGCTGCAAGAGATCAAGCCGCCGATCTGGTGTCGGATCGAGGTGCCCAGCGGTGCAACGCTGGCGCAGCTGCACCACTACATCCAAACCGTCTTCGGCTGGTTCGACGCTCACCTCCACGAGTTCGAGATCGACGGCACGACGTACGGCCTCGACGACGATGAGGATTGGGACGACCCACCCCTCGACGAGGGCGAAGTGACGTTGGCCGAGGTGGCGCCGGCCGGGGCTCGCTTCACCTACACGTACGACTTCGGGGACGACTGGCGGCACACGATCGAGGTCGAGGCGGTCGAGGACGCTGCGGAGGGGATCTCGTACCCGCGCTGCACTGCGGGCCGGCGCAAGGCACCGCCGGAGGACGTCGGCGGAGCATGGGGCTACCAGGCGTTCGTGGAGGCCGTCACCGACGCCGACCACCCGGAGCACGACGAGAAGGTGGGGTGGTACGGGCGGGATGACTTCGATCCCGAGTGCTTCGACCTCGACGACACCAACGAGGCGTTGCGGGTATGGGTCGAGCAGGCTCCGCGCGGCCTCGCCTGAGGGGTCTGCGACGAGCGGTCCACTCGACGACGGAGAGCCTCGCGCTGGACCTGCATGCTCGCCGTGGGCGAGGGGGGACTTGAACCCCCACGGCCTATCCGGCCACTGGCACCTGAAGCCAGCGCGTCTGCCAATTCCGCCACTCGCCCGAGCAGCCAGACAGACAAAGATAGCGCGGCCCGGATGCGACCCACCCACCCGGGTCTTCGACGAGCTCTCGGGCTCTGCCCCCTAGGAAGCGTCGGAGACGTCAGCCGGTAGCCTCGCGTCGTGGCGATCCGCGGGTTCGAGCGGCGCTTGGAGCGCCTGGTGGAGGGTGCGTTCGCCCGTGCGTTCCGGTCGAGCATCCGGCCGGTCGAGCTGGCCCGCCGCCTGGCCAGGGAGATGGACGACGGCCGCTCGGTCGGGGTGCGGGGCACGCCGGTGGTCCCCAACCACTTCGTCGTGTACCTGTCGTCGGCCGACTACAACGAGTTCGCCGAGGTGCGCGACGCCCTCCGCCGTGAGCTGTGCGACGCCGCCCGGGCGCACGCCCGCGACGAGGGCTACGGCTTCATGGGGCCGGTCGACGTGGAGCTGGTGGTCGACGAGCGGTTCGGGACCGGCTGGTTCGAGATCGAGGCCCGCTTCCGCGAGGGGGCCGGGGGCGCCGGGGCCGGGAGCCTGGTGCTCCCCACGGGTGAGCGGTTCACCCTCTCGGAGCACCCGATCACGATCGGCCGCCGGCCCGAGTCCAACATCGTGCTCGCCGACCCCAACGTCAGCCGCAACCACGCCGAGATCCGGCCCCAGGGTGACGGCTTCCTGCTCACCGACCTCGGATCGACCAACGGGACCAAGGTCAACGGGGTGCGCGTCCAGCAGCACCAGCTCGACGACGGCGACGAGCTGACCTTCGGTAACACCCGCCTGCGCTTCGAGGCCAGCTGACCCCGGACCTGGCCCCCCACCCAGCGTGACCGAGGCCGAGGGCCCACCCGGCGGCCGATAGTCTCCGGCTCAGTGACCGAGCAGCTCCTCCGCCTCCTGACCGGTTTCCTGTTGGTGCTGCTGTACCTGTTCTTCCTGCGCGTGCTCCGGGCGGTGTGGACCGAGGTCAACGCCACGCGGGCGGCCGAAGCGGCAGCGCCACCCCAGGCCCGGAACCGCGGCCGGGTCCGCCGCCCGGCGCGGCCCAACCGGTCCCACCAGCCCCAGCTCCGGGTGCTCGAGCCGGCCGGGCTGCGGGGCCGCGCCTACCCGGTCGACAGCGAGATCACCCTCGGGCGAGCCGCTGGGTGCCAGGTGCTCCTCGACGACGCCTACGCCAGTCAGGTGCACGCCCGTGTGTTCGAGCGCGACGGGCACTGGTACGTCGAGGACCTCGGCTCCACCAACGGCACCTACCTCAACCGCCGACGGGTGGCCGGGCCGATGGTCATCAATCGGCGCGACCGGCTCCAGATCGGCAACACGGTCCTGGAGCTGGCATGACGGCGATGGCAGGACAGATGTCACTGCGCTGGGGCGGCGCCACCCACCCGGGGCGCATCCGCACGGACAACGAGGACAACTACCTCGCCCGCGACGACGTGGGGTTGTGGGCCGTGGCCGACGGCATGGGCGGCCACCAGGGCGGCGAGGTGGCGTCGCACCTCGCCTGCGACGCTCTCGGGCGGGCCTACGCCGAGCGCACGGTGGACGGG
>DASQUY010000172.1:0-8563 GCA_035641055.1 Acidimicrobiales bacterium
CCCGCCACGAACCGGTCGTAGCTATGCGGCATATGACCGCATAGCTACGACCAGAACGAGTGCTGGGCTCACGGCAGCACGGTGGCCGTGTCGCGGCCCGAGCGCAGGAGCGTGCCGGGCACGTTGCCGGTGGCCCCTCCGTCCCGGACGATCGCCGTGCCGTTGACGTAGACGTGCTCGACGCCGACGGCATCGGCCACGAGGCGCCAGGCGCCACCGGGGAGGTCGGTGGCGGTCCGCTCGGGCCCGTGGCCGACGGTCGACGGGTCGAGCACGGCGAGGTCGGCGCGCCAGCCCTCGGCGACGCGGCCCCGCTCGCGGAGCCCGTACAGCCGGGCGGGCACGTCGGTGAGTTGGTGGACGGCCTCCTCCCACGACAGCAACCGCCGTCGGCGCACCGCCTCGCCCAGAAGCGAGGTCGAGTAGACGGCGCCGCACATCATGTCGAGGTGGGCCCCGGCGTCGGATCCCCCGATGACCACCCGGGGATCCCGCCACACCTGGGCCCGCAGCTCCCAGTCGGCGTCGCTGTCGCCGAACACCGGCGGCCGGAGCCCGGTGCGCAGCCCGTCGGCCACCACGACGTCGAGCAGCGCGTCGAACGGCTCCCGGCCGAGCTCCCCGGCCACGGCCCCGACGCGTCGGCCTTCGTATCGTCGGGTCTCGGGGGTGAAGCACTCGGCGAACGTGAGCACCCGCCAATTGGCAAGCCCGGCGAGCAGGCCGGCGTCAGGCGAGGTGGCGCCGGCCGCAAGCCGCTCCCGCACCGCAGGGTCACTCAGGGCCGTCAGCCGCGCGGGCACGGGCAGGTGCAGCACCTCGCCCCAGCCGGGCAGGCCGTCGAGCACGAACCCCGTGAGGAAGGACAGGCGCAGGCTCGTGGGGTGGGGCAGGGTCAGCGCCACCACTCGCGCGCCGCGTGCGGCGGCGGCGTCCGACGCCGCCAGCTGGCGCTCGTGCCCCTCGGGGTTGAGCGACGAGACGCCGAGCACGTTCCAGTTCACCGGCCGTCGGCCCGCCAGCGACAGCGCCGCCAGGAGGTCGACCTCCTCGTCCGTGAACCCGTTGATGCAACCGGGGACGATCGCCTCCAGCGTCGTGCCCTCGTGGCCGGCGACGCACGCCGCCAGCGCCAGCAACTCGTCGTCGTCGGCGAGCCGCGACGGCACGGGCTCGCCCTCGGCGTCGTTGTGGGTGTGGGCCCGGGAGGTCGAGAACCCGAGGGCGCCGGCGTCCAGCGCCTCGTGCAGCAGCGCCCGCATCGCCTCGCCGTCCGCGCCACCGACGCGCCGCAGGGCCGAGTGCCCGCACAGGAAGCCGGCGTTGACGGCCGTGGCGCCGTCGAGGCGCCCGAGCCAGTCGCCGAAGCCGGCCCAGTCCCAAGCCAGCCCGGCGCTCAGGGCCTCGAGGGGCATGCCCTCGACGCGGGCCATCATCCGCATCAGGTAGTCGGCGTGCTCCGCCGCCAGCGGTGCCAGCGAGAAGCCGCAGTTGCCGCCGATCACGGTGGTCACCCCGTGGAACGGCGACGGTGTGGCCAGCGGGTCCCAGAAGAGCTGCGCGTCGTAGTGGGTGTGCAGGTCCACGAACCCGGGCGTGACGTAGCGGCCGTCGGCGTCCAGCGTCGAGCGGCTCGCCTCGTCGATGGTGCCCGGCGGGGCGACGGCGGCGATGCGCCCCTCTCGCACGCCGACGTCGGCCGGACGCATCGATGCCCCGGTGCCGTCGATCACGGTCCCGCCGCGGATCAGGAGGTCGAGCACCGCCAGTCCTCGGGTGGGAGAGGGTGGTCGAACAGCGCCGCGGCGTTGCGGTGGGTCATGGCGTTGGCCTCGTCCTCCGTCACGCCGACGGCCCGGAACCGGTCTGCGAGCAGCCCGGCGGTGTCGGGCCACGACCAGTCGGCGTGGGGGTAGTCGCACTCGACGAGGATGTGGTCGACGCCGATGCGGTGGCGGGCGCCGAGCGTCGAGGGATCGTCGATCGTGCAGAACCAGACGTTGCGGCGCAGCGCCTCGGCAGGGCTGACGTCCCCCACCCAGACGCCGTCGCCGCCGGTGCCCGAGTGGCCCATCACCCAGTCGAGCCGGTCGAGGAGCATGGGGACCCAGCCGATGCCGCCCTCGGCGAGCACGATGCGCAGCCGGGGGAAGCGCAGGGGCACGCGGGCCCACAGCCAGTCGGCGGCGGCGGCCAAGGCGTTGACGGGGAACAGCGTCGTGTACAGCTCCAGTGGGGCGTTCGGTGACGTAGCGGCCGTCCAGGCACCCGAGGCAGCGTGGAGGCACACGACAGTGCCCGTGGCCTCGCAGGCGGCGAGGAAGGGGTCCCAGTGGTCGGTGTGCAGCGAGGGCAGGCCCACGTTGACCGGCTGCTCGACGAAGCTCACCGCCCGGAAGCCGCGGGCGGCGTTGCGCTCGATCTCGGTGGCCGCCACCTGCGGGTCGGGCAGCCAGGGGAGCTGGAGGGGGATGATCCGGCCGGGGTGCGTGCCGGCCCACACCTCCAGGTGCCAGTCGTTCCACGCCCGCACGCAGGCGAGCCCGAGGTCGGGGTCCTGGGAACGGGAGAACACCGTGCCGGCGAAGCCGGCGATGAGCGAGGGAAAGCACACCGACGCCCAGATCCCGCCGGCGTCCATGTCCCGGATGCGGGCGTCGATGTCCCAGCAGCCGCGGCGCATCTCGTCGAAGCGCGCCGGCTCCATCGACCACTCCTCGCGGGGACGGCCGACCACGGCATTGAGGCCGATGTTCGGGTAGCGCGTTCCTTCGTACTCCCAGGCCTGAGTCCCGTCGGGGTCCTCCACGACCCGTGGCGCCCGGTCGGCGAGCCGGGACGGCATGCGGCCCTCGAACAGGTCGGGCGGCTCGATGAGGTGGTCGTCGGCCGAGATGATCGGCCAGCGCGCCCCCGGTGCCGTTTCTGACACGTCCGTCATGTTAGGCCGGATCGAGGAGCACCGGCCCGGTCGGACCTGTTGACATTTGTCTGCAGTTCTGTTGTCATGTGTCTACATTGCTGGGCACAGACATACAAGACGCTCGGGCGCTGCGTCGAGCCGTGGATCGCTGCCCTCATCACTCCGGGGAGGCGGACGATGGCTGAGCATCGCTTCGAGTTGACGGTCCGGGGCGAGCTGACGGACGCTCGGCTCGACGCTCTTGTGGACGCGGGCTGCGACGACGCCACTTTCTCGACACGAGGCGACTTGACCTTCGCTGCGTTCGATCGGGGGGCGTCGAGCCTCCTCGAAGCGGTGATCTCGGCGATCCAGGCGATCGAGTCGGTCGAAGGCTTCGAGGTGCTGCACGTCGATCCCGACGAACTGGTGTGGGCGTCGGAGATCGCAGAGCGCACCGGACGGTCCCGTCAATCGATCGAGCAGCTGATCAAGGGCAAGCGGGGTCCGGGCGGGTTTCCTGCGCCAGCGACCCATGCGACCCGTAATCCACTGTGGCGGTGGTCGGAGGTCGAAGCGTGGTTCGCGGCCTACAAGGGGCGAGTTCCCGAAACCGAGCGAGGCTTGGTCCTCGCGGGGATCAACGGGGCGCTCCAGGCGCGCTACAGCGCACGGGGTGCCCGGAAGGCCATGCCTCTCCGCGAGCGGCTGTTGGAGCTCATCGCCTCCTGAATCGTCGGTCTGCCACCAGAGTCGTTCCGTATCCGGGGTTGTCAGTGACACCGGTTCGAACCACCCGACTGGGACGATGGATTCGGCTTCCGATGATCGTTGTGTCTGTCTTCGGCGTGGTGCGGTTGACCCAGTTGATCATCGGTCCCGTTACGACGGGAAAGGTCGGGGCTGTTGTCTGGAACTTGGGTGCGCTCGCGTTGGGATTCGCGATTCTCTGGGCCACCAGGTCGGCGAAGGAATAACTCCGGTCATGCCTACGGGCAGCGCCTAGAAGCGAAGCGCGGCCGAATCGAGTCCCCGTTCCGGCCGCATGTCAGCGAGGCTCGACCAGCACCGCCCGGTCGGCGCCGAGCGCGCCGTCGAAGCGCTCGCCCTCGCCCCGACCGTCGCTGGCGACGAGCACGGTGCCCTCGACGGGCAGCCGGGTGTCCTCGCCCATGTTGACGGCGACGACCCGCTCACCGGCGTCGTCCCAGCGGCGCCAGGCCAGCACGCCGTCGGGGGAGTCGAGCCACTCGAAGTCCCCCGCCCGCAGCGCCGTGCTGACACGGCGGGCCGCCAGCAGCCGCCGGTAGAGGTGGAGGATCGAGCCCTCGTCGTCCCGCAGCGTCGCGGCGTTGCGGGTGTCGGCCTCGGGGGGCCACGGCAGCCACGAATCGGTCACGCCCCAGCCGTGGCCGGGCGAACCGTCCCAGGGGATGGGCGCCCGGCAGCCGTCCCGGCCGCCGGGATCGACCCGCCGGTCATCGGGGACCACGGCATCCTCAAGGCCCAGCTCCTCGCCGGCGTAGAGCACCGGCGAGCCCCGGAGCCCGAGCAACAGGAAGGCGGCGGCCCGGGCCCGGGCCTCCGAGCCTCCGTAGCGTGTGCGGTGCCGGCCGTTGTCGTGGTTGGACAGCACCCACGTCGGCCAGGCGCCCCGGGCGTCGATGTGACGGCGGGTCTCGTCGATGCGCCGGCGCCAGCGGCGGGCCTGCCAGGGTGCGAACAAGGGCGGAAAGTTGAACGACAGGTGCAACTCGTCGCCGTCGCCGTAGTAGGTGGCCACGCGCTCGGTCGACAGCAGGAACACTTCGCCCAGGATCACCCGGTCGCCGGGATAGGCGTCGACAACCCGGCGCATCCCCCGCATCACGTCGTGCGTCTCGGCCGTGTCGTTGAGGGCCGAGTGAGGCAGCCCCGCGCTCTCCGGCGGATCGTCGGGCAGGGTCGGATCCTTCCCGAGCCCGTGGGCCACGTCGATGCGGAAGCCGTCGACGCCGCGGTCGAGCCAGAACCGCATCACGCCGTGCATCGCCTCGGCCACCTCGGGGTTGGCCCAGTTGAGGTCCGGCTGCTCCGGCAGGAACAGGTGCAGGTACCACTGGCCGGTCCCCTCGTCCCAGGTCCACGCCGGACCGCCGACGAAGGATGCCTCCCAGTTGTTGGGCGGCGGCCCGCCGGGCGTGCCGTCCCGCCACACGTACCAGTTGCGCCGGGGGTCGTCGCGGCTCGAGCGGGCGGCCCGGAACCACGGGTGCTGGTCGGAGGTGTGGTTGGGGATCAGGTCGACGAGCAACCGCAGGTCACGGCCGTGGCACGCCTCCAGCAGGCGATCGAGGTCGGCGAGGGTACCGTAGGCCGGGTCGACGTCGCAGTGGTCGGTGACGTCGTACCCGAAGTCCGCCTGGGGCGACGGGTAGAAAGGCGACAGCCACAGTGCGTCGACACCCAACCACGTCAGGTGGTCAAGGCGCCGCTCGATGCCGGGCAGGTCCCCGGTGGGCCGGCCCCGGCTGGTCGCGAACGACCGGGGGTAGATCTGGTAGAAGACGGCGGTTTGCCACCACGGAGCATCCACGGACGGGATGCTAGGGAAGCGGTGAGTCGCGTCTGCCGGTGCCGCCGGCGATACACTTTCCCGCCGAACTCGAGACACGTGGGAGCTGGCCCGTGAAAAAGGGTCGACATCGCCGATTCGAGGAAGCGCGCGCACTCAAGCGCAGCAACGATCTCGATCTCACCGCCATATTCGACCCGGCTGACGCCGAGCCCTGTCCGGAGTGCGGGGCCGAGCCGGGCGACGAGCATGCGACCTGGTGCATGTTCGAGGCCGAAGACGAAGCCTGACCCTCTGTCTGGCTAGCGACGACGCCGCAGCGCGGGGTGGGGGAGGTAGCGCTCGCGCCCGGGCGAGCGGGGCGCCCGCCCGCGCATGAGCTCGACGAAGCGGTCGTAGGCCCACGGCCCCACCATCTCGACGATCTCGTCGCGCAGGGCCACGTACACCGGCTCCTCGCCGACGAAGGCGTCGGGTGCCTCGGTGCACCACCAGTGGAACTCGGCCCCGCCCGCGCCCCAGTCCCGTCGCTTCCACTCCCGCAGCGTCGAGGTCACGTGCCCCGACTCGTCGGTCGTCTCGACCAGGCGCAGCGGGAGCTGCCAGCAGACGTCCGGCTTCCAGTCCATCGGCCGCTCCCCGACCTCGAGCGCAGCGCGGTGCAGGGCGCAGCCTGCCCCGCCCGCGAAGCCGGGCCGGTTGAGGAAGATGCAGGCGCCATCCACCAGCCGGGTGACGAGCTGACCCTTGGGCGTGCGGCGGATGGGTCCGCCCCGCCGCACGGCCAACCGCCCGAACTGCCACTGGTCGGTGGTGAGCCGGTCGGCGTGCTCGAGCACCGCGTTGGCGTCGGCCTCGTCGACCAGATGGGCGCCATAGCTGCAGCAGCCCTGCTCGAGCTCGGGCGCCGCCTCGGTGAGGACGCCCTTGCAGCCGTGCCCGTAGATGCAGCGCCACGGGCTGAGCAGGAAGCTGACGTCGAACACCCAGGTGCGGTGCTCGTCGGGGGCGTCGAAGCTGACGTAGTCGTGGAGGTCGGGAGGCGGGGCCGAGGGGGGCATAGGGGTGACGTGCCATGCTGTCACGCCGTGGCCGGTGAGTTCGACGACATCCGCAACCGCCTCGAGAGCATCAGCGAGGAGCTGGCCGACCTGGCCATCGAGCGCCTGCGCGCCTCCATCGACGCCGGCGGGACCGAGCTGCCCGTTGACGAGCGGCGCCTGACCCGGGCCCGCCGCGCCGTCGACAAGGCGGTCAACCTGCTGGCCGAACCCGACGACGCCGGGTAGACGACCGCCCCCGAACGAAACTGGGTGCAGCTGTACGGCATATGACCGCATAGCTGCACCCAGAACGGCGGATACGCGGGGTATCCGCGTCTTCACGGGGCGGATGCAACAAACTTCCCGGGATGCCAGGGGGTGGTACGGCGGAACAGAGGCGACGCGCCGTGGAGCGGGCGCGGCTTGCGTTCCTGGTGCGCCTCTCGGTCGCGATGGTCGCCACCGTGGTCGTCGTCGACTCGGCCGTGAGCCGCGCCTCCGGGAGCGCCAACGCCCCGGCGCCGACGACGACCACGTCGGCGCCGCCGGTCACGCTGGTACCACTGGCGTCGACGCCCGGCGTGGCGCCCGTGGTCACGCGGGTCGAGACCACCGATCCGGTGGTGTTCCTGACCATCGACGACGGCTGGACCCGCAGCCCCGACGTGTCGGCCGCCTTCGCGGAGCTGGGCGTGCCAGCCACGCTGTTCCTGCTCGACGGCCCCCTCGAGGCCGATCCTGGCTTCTTCCGCGGTCTGCCCGACACGGTGGTCGAGAGCCACACGCGCACGCATCCCGACCTGTCCACGCTGTCCGAGGAGCAGCAGCGGGCGGAGATCTGCGGCAACGCCGACATGATCGGACAAACCTTCGGTCGCCGCCCGGTCCTGTTCCGCCCGCCCTACGGCGCCTACAACGGCACCACCCAGCGAGCCGCGGCGGACTGCGGCATGGCCGCGGTCGTGATGTGGGAGGCGACCGTCGACGAGGAGGGCGTCATCAGCCACAGCGGCCTGCCCCAGCTCCGGCGGGGTGACATCCTGCTGATGCACTTCCGGCCGTCCTTCGTGACGGAGCTGCGGGCGCTCGCCGAGGAGGTGGAGGCAGCGGGACTGCGCTTCGCCCTGCTCGAGGACTACCTGGTGCCCGACTCGGTGGGGTAAGGGAAGGGAGGCTAAAGCGGCGGTGCCGAGTCGAGCTCGTTGAGGCTGCGGATCAGGTCACGGAACTCGCCGGCCTTCCGCACGTCGAGCCGCAGGACCAGCCGAGGGCGATCCAGGCGGTCGTCGTCGGACACCTCGGCCGGCAGCGGGTCGGTGCGCTCGATGCGCCCGTCGACGCACAGCTCGCCGAACCGCTCGTTGAGGGCAGCGACCTCGGCATCCGTGGGCGCCGCCCGCAGGCGGATGACCAGGCGGTTGCCCACCCAGCGCAGCGACTCGTAGTTGCGCCAGAAGCCGCGGATGGCCTCGACGGCCTCGTCGACGTCGTCGGTCAGCACGAACAGGTCGGTGTCCCGTTCCGACACCAGGCCGTCGGCGACCAGCTCCTCCTCGAGGAACCGCTCCCAGCCCTTCCAGTACGTCACCCCCGGCACGTCGAGCAACACGATCGGCGCCGGCGTCGCCTTGCCCGTCTGCTGGAGGGTGAGCAGCTCGAACGTCTCGTCCTGCGTGCCGAATCCACCGGGCAGGCACACGAACCCGCTCGACTCCTTCACGAGCATGAGCTTGCGGGTGAAGAAGTACTTCATCGCCACTACGCGGTCGGACTCTGCGAGCAGGTTGTTGCCGCTCTCCTCGAACGGCAGCCGGATGGTGACGCCGAGGCTGCGCTCGGGGCCGGCGCCCTCGGTGGCGGCCTCCATGATGCCGGGCCCCGCCCCGGTGACGACCACCCAGCCGGCGTCGGCCAG
This sequence comes from Acidimicrobiales bacterium, assembly GCA_035641055.1. Classification (GTDB taxonomy): domain Bacteria; phylum Actinomycetota; class Acidimicrobiia; order Acidimicrobiales; family VFJN01; genus DASQUK01. The sequence goes on from DASQUY010000172.1 coordinate 8,415, forward strand.
GCGCCGGGCCAGCTCGCGGGCGTGGTCGTAGAGCGGGTCGGTGCGCAGCGTGCGCGCCGATCCGAACACGGTGACCTTGCGCATCTCGTTGTAGGGCGCGAACAGCCGGAACGCGTCGCGCATCTCGCGGAGGGCGTCGCGGGTGATCT
>DASQUY010000173.1:0-7651 GCA_035641055.1 Acidimicrobiales bacterium
GCCTACGCCCGCTCGGCGCTGCCCGACGCCGTGGCCGGGGCGGTCGTCGCCCGCCGCCCCCACCTCGATCCGGCCGAGGTCGTCCCCGTGGGCCTCGAAACTCTCCGGCGCCACCTCGAGCGGTTCATCGCCGCCGGCGCCTCGAAGTTCGTGGTGGTCCCGGTCGAGGAGCCGGACGACTGGGATGCCGAGCTGGCCGAGCTCGCCGCCACGGTCGTCCGCCCGCTCGAGACCTGATCTTTCGGGCTTGAAGTCAGACGTTCGCAACCAGGAGCGCCGCGCCGAACACCGCGAACAGGACCGCCGAGCCGATGCGCGTGACCCGCTCGGGCACCCGGGCACCGAACGCCCGGCCGATCACCACGCCCAGCACGCCGCTGAGGATGATCCCGGCGGTGGCGCCCACCCACGTGAACACGGGGTTGCCCTGGGCCGCCAGGGTGGCGGTCGCCAGCATCGTCTTGTCTCCGAGCTCGGCGACGAAGATGGCGCCTGCCACCGACAGGACGATCGACCGGTGGCTGGCACGCGCGGCGCCGGCACCGTCGGCCTCGGCGTCCCCACGCAGCGCCCACGCCGCGAAGCCCAGGAACAGGACGCCACCCACGAGACCGATGGCCCGCACCGGCAGGGTCGCCCCGAGCAGCCCGCCGACCGCCACCGAAAGAAGGGTGGCGGCCGCATAGGCGATGGCCAGCCCGACGAGCACCGGCCGGAGGCGGTGGCGGGCGCCGAAGCCCAGGGCGACGAGCTGCGTCTTGTCGCCCAGCTCGGCGACGAACACCAGCCCCATGGCGGCGAACAGCGATTGCACCGGCTCTGTCGGCTCCTCGGTTTCGGCTACCGGGAGCGGGGTCTGTGCACGACCTCGACCCCCGGACAGCGTGTGCTCTCCGGTGGTCGAAGGTCTCGCTCACCCCGAGGGGCCCGGGGACCGGGGCATGAGGCCCAGCGTGTCGATCGCCCGGCGAGGAACTACTCCCCTTCGCCGGCGGGCAACCTACCGGCCCGCGCGGACGGGCCGCAACGTAGCCTGCATCCCGATGCGCGACCGACCGATCGGCATGTTCGACTCCGGCTTCGGCGGGCTGACCGTGGCCCGGGCCGTGATCGACCTGCTGCCCGCCGAGCGCCTGGTGTACGTCGGCGACACCGGCCGCTATCCCTACGGCCCCCGCCCGCTGGACGAGGTGCGCCGGTTCGCGCTCGAGATCGCCCACCACCTCGTGGACGATCACGGCGTGAAGCTGCTCGTGGTGGCGTGCAACACGGCCGCCGCCGCGGTGCCGCTCGCCGAGCTGGAGCGCCGCTTCGCGGTGCCGGCGGTGGGCGTGATCGAGCCGGGCGTCCGGTCGGCGGCCGCGGTCTCCCGCACCGGGCGCGTCGGCGTGATCGGCACGGTGGGCACCGTTGCCTCGGGGGCGTATCAGGCCGCCGCCGCCCGGCTGGCGCCAGAGCTGGAGCTCACGTGCGCGGCCTGCCCGGGCTTCGTGGAGTTCGTGGAGCGGGGCGAGACCGCCAGCGACCAGGTGCACGTCCTCGCCGAGCGGCTGCTGGCGCCCCTGCGGGAGGCCAAGGTCGACGCCCTGCTGCTGGGCTGCACGCACTACCCGTTCCTGGCCCGCACGATCTCCGACGTGATGGGCCGCGACGTCGTGCTGGTGTCGTCGGCCGACGAGACGGCGTTCGAGGTCCGGTCCCGGCTCGAGGCCGAGGGCCTGGCCGCCGCCCCCGCCGCCGGCCAGGCGCCGCCTGGCACCCCCGCACTCGGCGACGCCGCCCTCCTCCCCCCACTCAACGACGAACTGGGTGCAGCTATGCGGCATATGACCGCACAGCTGCACCCAGAACGGAAGGGCGGGGAGGTCCGGGAGCCCCGGCACCGGTGGCTGTCCTCCGGGGACGTGGGGGTGTTCCGGGAGCGGGGGCGCCGGCTGCTCGGGCCCGAGCTCGACCATGCCGAGGCGGTCCCGTGGGCCTGACCGTGACCGTGCTCGGGTGCTCGGGGACCTATCCGGGCGCCGACACGGCCTGCAGCGGCTACCTGGTTCGCAGCCCCGGCGCCGCCGTCGTGGTCGACCTCGGGGCCGGCACGCTCGCCAGCCTCCAGCGCCACGTGGCAATCGGCAGCCTCGACGCCGTGGTGCTCAGCCACGTGCACCCCGACCACTGGCTCGACCTCCCCCTGCTGCGCAACGCCATGCGCTACGTGCTCGGGCTCGAGGGGCTCCCCGTCTACGGCACCGCCGAGACCCGGATGGCGGCGCAGATCGTCATCGGCGACCTGCCGCCCACGCTGGTCTGGCGCACCATCGACAAGGGCTCGATCGTGAAGGTCGGCGACCAGCGGCTGAGCTTCGACCGCACCGACCACCCGGTCGAGACGCTGGCGGTGCGGGTCGACGCCGGCGGCCGGTCGCTGCTGTACAGCGCCGACACCGGAGCCGACTGGGATCCCGGCGCGATGGACACCGGTGAACCCGACCTGTTCGTCTGCGAGGCCTCGCTCCGGCCGGAGCACGAGGGGCAGGTCCAGCACCTCTCCGCCCGCCAGGCCGGCCAGCTGGCGCGGGCGGCGGGCGCCGGTCGGCTGGTCGTGACGCACGTCGTCCCCGGCGTCGACCCCGAGGCGCAGCGCACCCTGGCGGCCGCGGCGTTCGACGGGCCGGCGGAGCTGGCCGCCACCCACCAATCCTTCGAGGTCTGACGGGCACGCACTACGGTCGGTGCCCATGAGCGAGCGTCCCGGAGGGCGAGAGAGCGAGCCCGGCCCGAGCGGCCGTCGGAGCGGGACACATGGCCCGAGCGGCCCGCTGCGAAGCAGCAAGAGCGGGAAGCAATGAGAGCTGACGGACGAGCCCCCGACGAGCTGCGGCCCGTCACCTTCGAACGCGACTTCACCGCCATGGCCGCCGGCTCGTGCCTGGTCAGCTTCGGCCGGACGCGGGTGCTGTGCACGGCGTCGGTCGAGGAGGACGTGCCCCGGTGGATGCGGGGCCGGGGCGAGGGCTGGGTGACGGCCGAGTACTCGATGCTGCCCGGGTCGTCGCCCGAGCGCATCCGCCGCGAGGTCAAGGACGGCAAGCCGTCGGGCCGCACGCAGGAGATCCAGCGCCTCATCGGCCGGGCGCTGCGCTCGGTGTGCGACATGGCGCTTGTGGGGGAGCGTCAGGTGATCGTCGACTGCGACGTCCTGCAGGCCGACGGCGGCACGCGCACGGCGGCGATCTGCGGGGGTTACCTGGCGTTGCACGACGCCCTGGCCCGGCTGGTGGGCCAGGGGGCGATCGGCGCCCACCCCCTGACGGCGTTCTGCGCCGCCGTGTCGGTGGGGGTCGTCGACGGCACGCCCGTCCTCGACCTGCCGTACGAGGAGGACAGCCGGGCCGAGGTCGACATGAACCTGGTCATGACCTCGGAGGGCCGCTACGTCGAGGTGCAGGGCACGGCCGAGGGCATGGCGTTCACGCGGGGCGAGCTCGACGAGATGCTGGCGCTGGGCGAGAAGGGCATCGCCGAGATCATCGAGTTGCAGCAGCAGATGGTCGCCGAGCCACCCCCGTCCCGGCGGGTGGTCCTCGACCGTCCGTGACGGGGCCGTCCCGCCTCCTTCTCGCCACCGGCAGCGCCCACAAGGTCGCCGAGGTGCAGGCCATCATGGGCGACGCCTGGCGGGTGGTCGGCCGCGATCCCGGGGTCGAGGAGACGGGGGAGACGTTCGAGGACAACGCCCTGCTGAAGGCCCGGGCGCTGGCGGCGGCGGCCGCCGAGTTGGCCATCGCCGACGACTCGGGCATCGAGGTCGACGCCCTGGGCGGCGCTCCCGGCGTGCGGTCGGCACGCTGGGCGGAGGAGGGCGACTGGATCCCCCGGCTGCTGCGCGAGCTGGCCGGCACGACGGGCGCCGAGCGGGGCTGCCGCTACGTGTGCGCCGCGGCGGCGGCGTGGCCCGAACCCCACGCCCGTGAGCTCGTCGTGCGGGGCGTGGTGGAGGGGCACGTCGCGCCCGAGCCCCGGGGGACGGGCGGCTTCGGCTACGACCCCATCATGGTGCCGACCGAGGGCGACGGTCGGACCTTCGCCGAGATGACCGCCGCCGAGAAGCACGTCCTCAGCCACCGGGGCCGGGCGTTCCGCCAGCTCGCGCGCCGCCTCGTCGGATGATTGGTAGGATCATAGTCATGACGAAGACGAAGGTCTCGGCAACGCTTTCGCCCGAGCGGCTCGCGCAGGCGCGGAAGGTCACTGGCACGTCGAACCTCTCAATGCTGCTCGACGAGGCGCTAGCCGCACTCATCGAACGCGAGCTGGAGCGTCAATGGCTCGAGGCTCATCCCGACGACGAGCTCCCGGGCGAGGTCGAGGTCGATCTCTCATCAGTCCCTTGGGACGAGGATTGACCGCGGTACTGCACCGCGGCGACGTCTGGTGGGCCGATGTTCCCGGCGACAAGGTGCGGCCGGTCGTTGTCCTCACGCGTGAGCGCTTCGTCGAGAGGCTCACCGCCGTGCTTGTCGCGCCGGTGACGACGACGGTTCGAACGATTCCGACCGAGGTCGCACTCGACCAGAAGCACGGGCTTCCCCGGGAGTGCGCCGCCAACTTCGACAATGTGTTCACGCTGCAGCGCTCGCGGTTCGCGCGCCGCATCGGGCGGCTGCCGGCCGAGAAGCTCATGGAGGCGTGTCGGGCCTACAGGTTCGCTGCGGGTTGCTGACAATCTCACGCATGCTCAGCGGGATCCCAGGTGCTGGCGCAGCACGTACTGGAGGATCCCGCCGTGGTGGTAGTAGGCGGCCTCCATGGGGGTGTCGAGCCGCGCGGTGACGGGGATGGACGTGCCGTCGGCGTCGACGGCCAGCCGGGCGCCGAGCAGCGCCTCCGGATCGCTGCCGGCCAGGCCCCGGACGGTGAACGTCTCGGTGCCGTCCACCCCGAGCGACTCCCAGGTGGCGCCGTCGGCGAGCTGCAGCGGGACGACACCCATGCCGATGAGGTTCGACCGGTGGATGCGCTCGAAGCTCTCGGCGATCACCGCCCCCACGCCCAGCAGAGCCGTGCCCTTGGCGGCCCAGTCTCGTGACGAGCCCGAGCCGTACTCCTTGCCCGCGAGCACCACCAGCGGCACGCCCTCGGCCCGGTAGCGCTCGGCGGCCCCGTAGATCGTGAGCTCGTCGCCGGACGGCTGGTGCCGGGTGACCCCGCCCTCGGTCCCGGGGGCGAGCCGGTTGCGGATACGGCGGTTGGCGAACGTGCCCCGGATCATCACCTCGTGGTTACCCCGGCGCGAGCCGTAGGAGTTGAAGTCGGCCGGCTCCACGCCGGCGTCGATGAGCCAGCGGCCGGCCGGGCTGTCGGGGTGGATCGCGCCGGCAGGGGAGATGTGGTCGGTCGTGACGCTGTCGCCGAGCACGGCGAGCGCCCGGGCGCCCTCGACGTCGGCCAGCGCCTGCGGGTCGTCGGGCAGGCCGTCGAAGTAGGGAGGCCGGCGCACGTAGGTCGACGTGTCCGACCACTCGTACGCCCCGCCCGCCGGCACCGGCAGCGACCGCCACTGGTCGTCGCCGGCGAACACCTCGCCGTAGGCGGTGCGGAACATGTCGGAGGCCACGACGTCCTCGATCACGGCGTTGACCTCGGCCGAGGTCGGCCAGATGTCGGCGAGCATCACCGGACGGCCCTCCGGGTCGGTGCCGAGCGGTTGGGACGTCAGGTCGATGTCCATGGTGCCCGCCAGCGCGTAGGCGACCACCAGGGGCGGCGAGGCCAGGTAGTTCATGCGCACATCGGGGTTGATGCGCCCCTCGAAGTTGCGGTTGCCGGACAGCACCGACACGAGCGCCAGCCCATGCTCCTGGGCGGCGTCGGCGATGGGCGGGGGCAGCGGTCCGGAGTTGCCGATGCACGTCGTGCAGCCGAAGCCCACCAGGCCGAAGCCGAGCTTCTCGAGGTCGGGCAGCAGGCCCGCTCGTTCGTAGTAGTCCACGACCACCTTCGACCCGGGGGCCAGCGACGTCTTGACCCACGGCTTGCGGGCCAGGCCCCGCTCGACCGCCTTCCGGGCGAGCAGGCCGGCGGCGATCATCACCTGAGGGTTCGACGTGTTCGTGCAGCTCGTTATGGCGGCGATGGCGACGTGGCCGTGGTCGAGCTCGACGTCCACCTCCTCGTCGAGGCCGGACGTGGCGTCGAGGCGCGCGGTGGCCGACGCGTGCGGGCGGTCGCTCCCCTGACGGGCGGCGGGGTCCTCGCCGTTGCGTATGTGGGGCTGGGGTCCGTCCTGGGTGGCGGCCGGCGGATCGCTCGCCGGGAAGGAGCCGGCGTCCGCCGTGTCGTAGGCCTGGGCGGGCCCGATGGACACCGGGGTCGCCTCACCCCGGGCGTCGTCCGGCAGCGAGTCGAGCAACGCCGAGGCGAAGCGGGGCTTGGCCTCGCGCACCGGCACGCGATCCTGGGGCCGCGCCGGCCCGGCGATGGAGGGCTCGACGGTCGAGAGGTCGAGCTCGAGGGCCTCGGTGAAGGTGGGCTCGGCGGCCGGATCGTGCCACAGCCCCTGCTCCTTGGTGTACGCCTCGACGAGCGCCACGACCTCGTCGGATCGCCCGGTGAACCGCAGGTAGCGCAGCGTCTCGGCGTCGACCGGGAAGATCGTGATCGTCGATCCGTACTCCGGGGACATGTTGCCGATCGTCGCCCGGTTCTCCAGCGGCACGTTGGCGACTCCCGGCCCGTAGAACTCGACGAACCGCCCCACCACGCCGTGGGCTCGCAGCATGTTGGTGACGGTGAGCACCAGGTCGGTGGCGGTCGATCCCTCGGGCAGCTCGCCCGACAGCTTGAAGCCCACCACGTCGGGGACGAGCATCGAGATGGGCTGGCCCAACAGGGCCGCCTCGGCCTCGATGCCGCCCACGCCCCACCCGACGACGCCGAGGCCGTTGACCATCGGCGTGTGCGAGTCGGTGCCCACCAGCGTGTCGGGGAAGGCGACGCCGTCGCGGGTGGCGACGACGGTGGCCAGGTACTCGAGGTTGACCTGGTGGCAGATGCCGGTGGCGGGGGGCACTACCCGGAGGCTCCCGAACGCCTGCTGGCCCCAGCGCAGGAACTGGTAGCGCTCGAGGTTGCGCTGGTACTCGAGCTCGGCGTTGCGGGCCAACGCCTCGGGGCGACCGAACACGTCGACCTGTACCGAGTGGTCGATCACGAGGTCGGCGGGGATGAGGGGGTCGAGCGAGGCCGGATCGCCGCCCCGCTGAGCCACGGCGTGGCGCATGGCCGCCAGGTCGACGACGGCGGGGACGCCGGTGAAGTCCTGCATGAGCACCCGCGCCGGCAGGAACGAGATCTCACGCGCATCGGCGCCCCCGCCCGACCAGCTCGCCAGTGCGGCGACGTCGTCGTCGGTCACCCGCACGCCGTCGTTGTGGCGCAGCAGGTTCTCGAGCAGCACCTTGAGCGAGTACGGCAGGTGGCTGACGCCGAAGTCGTCTTCGAGGGCGCCGAGGCCATGGATCTCGTAGCGCTGACCGCCGGCGTCGAGGGAGGCGCGGGCATCGATGGCGGGCATGCCGCCACGCTACTGGCAGCCCGGTCGGCCCGACTCAGTCCAGGTCAACCACGGAGCCGGAAGCCGGCGACCACGCCCACC
>DASQUY010000174.1:0-2790 GCA_035641055.1 Acidimicrobiales bacterium
AGCCGTGAACCGCCGCACGCGGTTGCGGTGGGTGTGGCCGGCGAAGTACCCGACGATGCGGGGCCGGCGGGCCACGACCTCGACCAGCAGCTCGGAGTCGTCGGGGTTGACGCCGAAGTAGGCCTCGGGCCGCTTGTCGGAGTCGGGGTTCCAGGCGTGGTGGTGGCCGAACAGGAGCACGGGCCGGTCGGCTTCGGCGGCGAGCTGGTCGAGCCAGTCGAGGGTGTCCCGGGAGACGCCCCCCGACGCCTTCCGGGGGATGGTGGTGTCGATCACGGCCAGCGTCACGCCCGGGAGGTGGACGGCGACGGGGGCGTCGGAGGCGAAGTCCTCGCCGTGGTAGGCGTCGTGGTTGCCGCGCACGTACACCAGCCGCTCGCCGAAGGCCGGCGGGTAGAAGTCAAGGAACGCCCGGTACTCGTCCTGCGTGCCCCTCGACGTGAGGTCGCCCTTGACCACCACGGCGTCGGGCTCGACCGCCTGCATCTCGGCGATGGCGCAGCGGTTCATGAGCTCGGGGTAGGGCTCGTCGCCTGGGGCCGTCGTGTAGATGGGGTAGTCGTCGACGCCGTTGAGGATCCCGCATTCGGTCTCGCCGAAGTGCACGTCGTTGACGGTGCAGACGGTGGTCAGCCGTTCGCCGGGCGGGCGGGGGAGCGTCCGGAAGCGGTGCCCGCCGAGCTCGTAGGGCGTGTCGGGCTCGAGCCCCGGGTGGCGGTGGACGATCGTGCCCTCGTGGAGCACAGCCTCGTCGTCGGCGACGGTCGTCAGGTCCATCTCGGCCTGCTCACCGCGTCGCCCACGGCCGGGCCCGGCTGAGGGGGACCGGCTTGGCCCACCACCGGCCCGAGAACCGCCAGCGGTTCGGCCCGGTCGACGGTGGTGCCGCGGCCACCGGCCGGGGCCAGGTGGCCTCGATGGCGGCGACGATGGCGGCCACCTCCTCGTCGGTGGGCTCGCCGCCGTGGGTGACGCTGACCGTCGGCTTCGGCCCGGCCATCACAGGGGGACGTTGCCGTGCTTGCGTTTGGGGAGGTCCTCCCGCTTCGAGCGGAGGAGCTCGAACCCGGCGATGAGCTTGGCGCGGGTCTCGGCCGGATCGATGACGTCGTCGACGTAGCCCCGCTCGGCCGCCTGGTAGGGGTTGGCGAAGCGGTCGGTGTACTCCTCCACCAGCTCGGCCTTGCGGGCCTCTGGGTCCGGGGCCGCCTCGATCTCCTTCCGGTAGGCGATCTCGACGGCGCCCTGCGGCCCCATGACCGCCAGCTCGCCCGAGGGCCAGGCGTAGGCGAGGTCGGCGCCGATGGACTTCGAGTTCATGACGACGTAGGCGCCCCCGTAGGCCTTGCGGGTCACCACCTGGATGCGGGGGACCGTGGACTCGCAGAAGGCGTACAGCAGCTTGGCGCCGTGGCGGATGATGCCGCCGTGCTCCTGGTCGACGCCCGGGAGGAAGCCGGGCACATCGACGAAGGCGATCAGCGGGATGTTGAAGGCGTCGCAGGTGCGGACGAACCGGGCGGCCTTCTCCGCCGACTCGATGTCGAGGACCCCCGCCAGGTGCAGGGGCTGGTTGCCGACGATGCCGACGACGTGCCCGTCGAGCCGGGCGTAGGCGCACACGATGTTGGGCGCCCAGCGCCGGGCGTACTCGAAGTACTCGTGGTCGTCGACGACCGCCTCGATCACCGTGTGCATGTCGTACGGCTGATTGGACGAGGTCGGGATGAGGTCGCGCAGCTCGGGGCAGGGGCGCTGCGGATCGTCGTCGGTGCCGACGATCGGCGCCTCCTCCAGGTTGTTGGGGGGCAGGAAGCTGAGCAGGTAGCGGACGTCCTCGAGGCAGCTGGCGTCGTCGGCGGACGTGAACTGGCAGACGCCCGAGCGGGAGGCGTGGGCGATGGCGCCGCCGAGCTCCTGCTGGGTGACCGTCTCGCCGGTGACCGTCTTCACGACGTCGGGGCCGGTGATGAACATGTACGAGGTGTCCTCGACCATGAACACGAAGTCGGTCATGGCCGGGGAGTAGACGGCGCCCCCGGCGCAGGGCCCCATGATCACGCTGATCTGCGGGACGACGCCCGAGGACTGGACGTTGCGGTAGAAGATGCCGCCGTAGCTGTCGAGGCTGACCACGCCCTCCTGGATGCGGGCGCCGGCGCCGTCGTTGAGGCCGACGACCGGGGCGCCGACCTTGAGCGCCAGGTCCATGAGCTTGTGGATCTTGGTGGCGAACACCTCGCCCAGCGCCCCGCCGAAGACGGTGAAGTCCTGGGAGAAGACGAACACCTTGCGGCCGTCGACCGTGCCCCAGCCGCAGATGACGCCGTCGGTGTAGGGCCGGTCGTCGAAGCCCGAGTCCGAGGGCCGGCGGGCGAGCAGATCGAGCTCGTGGAACGACCCGGGGTCGACCAGCAGCTCGATGCGCTCGCGGGCCAGCAGCTTGCCCCGGTCGTGCTGGCGCTGCCGGGCGGCGTCGGTGCCCGGAGCGAGCGCTTCCTCCTTGCGCTTGTCCAGGTCGGCAAGCCGCTCGCTCATCTGGTGCTCGGCCATGAGGCAACGCTAGCCAGGCCCCTGCGGCTCGCTCGAATGGTGCCGGACGCGAATCCCCCCATCCGACGTACCCCAGCGTCCGTCCGCCCTGTGGTCGCCGGCACTGTGGCGCGCGGGACCGGTCGTCGGCGGGGAATCAGTTCCAGCTGATCCAGTAGGGGTTGAGGCGTTCGCCGGGTGGGTGCTGCCAGTCGCCGGCGGGGCGGGGGTCGTCGGGTCCGGGTGGTCGGGGGTGGG
>DASQUY010000175.1:0-7199 GCA_035641055.1 Acidimicrobiales bacterium
CCGCGGCGGCCGCCGCGGTCGTGGGCACCCCGTGCGAAGAGGTGGACGGCGTCGCCCGGGGCATCATCGGCGACGCCGGCTACGGCGAGCGGTTCATCCACCGGACGGGGCACGGCATCGGGGTCGAGGTGCACGAGGACCCCTACATCGTGGCCGGGAACGCCACCCCGCTGGCGGCCGGGCACGCGTTCTCGGTCGAGCCCGGCATCTACGTGCCCGGCCGGTTCGGCCTGCGGCTCGAGGACATCGTCGTCGCAGCTGAGCCTGGCCCCGACGAGCTCAACCGGGCGGACCACGCCTTGGCGGTCGTCGAGACATGACGAACTTGCGGTGGTTAGGGACGCTATGGCCTCCCTAACCACCGCAAGTTCGGGTTGAGGTTCGGGCGGTCCTACCCTCCGACGGCGTGATCCGCCTGGACGCCGCCACGGTGCTGCTGCAGTGGGCCGTCGGGGGTCTGCTGTTCCTGTGGGTGACCACCCGCGGCCGCCAGGTCGGCATCGGCTACGGCTGGTTGCTGCGCGCCACCTACATCCTGATGGCGGCCGGCGCCTTCGCCGTGGGCGTGTGGCTCGACCCGGTGCCGATGCGCGAGGCGTCGTCGCTGGGCGTGGTCGCCGGCGGCTCGGTGGCACTGTGGGTGTCGATCACCCGGCGGAAGGCGGGCGTGGCCGGCGAGCGGGAGCGGGTCGGGCGGCGCTCGGCCCGGGTGGCCGCCATGACCGGGATCGACCGCCCGACCCGCGGGCCGGAGGCGGGGCTTCCCGAGTTCCCGCCCGGGCTCGACCTGGTCGCGCCGCTGGTCGGGATCCCCGGCCTCGTCGCCGCCGGCATCGCCGCCGGCGACCCGGCGGCGCTGTCGGTGGTGCGCGTGCTCATCGGGGCCGCCTTCCTCGGCTCGATCTCGGACGCCATGCTCCTCGGGCACTGGTACCTGGTGCAGCCGGGGCTCAGCCGCGCACCGCTGCTGGAGATGGTGCGCTGGACGGGGATCATCTGGCCGTTCGAAGTGGCGGCGCTCCTGTGGCCGACCGGCATGGGCTCGGCGTTGAGCGGGACGATCGACGACGGCTTCGGCGGCACGCTCGGCTGGATGTGGGTGGTCTGCGCGCTGACGACCATCGTGTTGGTGGTCGTGACCCGGGCGGCCCTGCGGGAGCGCTATTACTCGGCGGTGATGGCGGCCACCGGTCTGCTGTACCTGGCGATCCTCACCGCCTTCGGCACGGACCTCGTCGCCCGGGCGGTGCTGGCGACCTGACGAGGCGGCGTATCACCCGGCGCCGGGCCACCATTGCGAAACCGGGGGAGCACTCTCGCCCAGTGGCCCGGCGCCCTCACCCAGCAAGGGTTCGTCACCGATTCGACATGAAGTGTACCGCTGTGACCGCTGTCCGTGTTCGATGGTGCCGCTTCGGTGGCGGAAGGGCTGGTTCAGCCCGGTTTTGGTGACGCGATCCGTCGATATCCGGCGGATCGCGTCACCAAAAGGGGATCACCCGCTCAGGTCCGCCCGCTCGCAGCTCGGGCGAGCGCTGACCGGGTTGCACCGCGCCGCGGTCTCGCCCGGCAGGTCCACCACGTAGCCGGTGTCGAACCGGTCGTCGGGGAAGACGTAGTCGGTCGACACGAAGTGGGCTCCGCTGGCGAACGCCGCCTCGCGGCGCGCCGTGTCACCGGTGCGGGCCTCGGCGGTGTCGGCGTCGGCCCGGGTGCGCACGAGGAACCCGTCCTCCACCAGCCCGCGGATGCGGTCGGCGTCGTCGACTGGGTTGTTGACCACCATGGTCGCAGCGTCCGGGTCCGTGGGCGGCACGTCGACGAAGATCAGCCGGTCCTCGACGTCGGGCACCCGGGCCCGGTAGGCGTCCCTCTTGGCTCCCTTGTCGTCGAGCATGAACATGACGTGGTCACGGGCCTCGTCGAGCCGCGGCCAGCCCCCAGTGCGCACCGCCTCCGCCAGGGACCTCGCGCGGCCCTGCACGTCGCCGGGGGTGAGGATCTCCTCCTCGTCGAAGACCGAGCGGATCTCGGCCTCGAGCTCGGCGAAGGCGTCGCCCGTCCACGGCAGGGGCTGAACGAAGCCGATCTCGGGGTCGGGGATCTCCCCGTCCTTGGCCTCGACCTGGATCGTGATCGGCAGGTGGTCGGGATGGGCGTCGGACCAGTCGCGGATGTCGGTGAGGCAACGGACGAACGTCGTGCAGGTCGAGCGGTAGTCGACCTCCTGAACGTGGATCACCTTGAGCCCCGGCTCGGCCAGGGCGGGGTCCGGCGAGTCGAGTCCCAGCAGCGGCACGAGCGCCGGCTCGGCGTAGCGCCCGCCGCCCGGATCGTCCACGAATACGTCGAGCTCGACCTGGCGGACGCCGGCGTCGAGCTCCTCGGCCAGCGGTCGGTGGGTGTACTGGAAGCCGTCGGCCTCGTCGCCGAGGAACGCCCGCAGGGCGTCGAGCAGCGCCGGCTCGGGCTCGATGTGGTAGCTGTTGTGCGACGCCAGCACCTGGATCTCGTTGAGCCGCACATCCGGTCCCTGCCCCCGGCCCTGACCACCGCCGCCCCCTCCGGGCGGCCGGCAGGCGGCGGCCACCAGAGCGACGGCGACCAGGGCGGCGAGCGCAAGCAACCTTCGGTGCGACGGGGCCATCCCGGCAGCATGCCAGGCCGCGGACACCCTCCGCTCACCGCCCGTTCACCCGCGTTCTGGTTGTAGCTAGGCGGTCATATGCCGCATAGCTACAACCAGTTTGCCCTGATGGTGCTCCGCACCTTTTGTTACCCAACCGTATGTTGACAATAGTCCAGTCTCGCCTGCTAGCGTCCACGCAATTGTGACGGTCGTCACGCAAGGGGGAAGGGACGTGACTACGACAGCACTGCGTCGACGCTGGATGCGCCCCACGGCGCTGCTGCTCGCCCTCGGGCTGGTGGCGGCCGCCTGCAGCGGCGGTGGTGACGACGACGGCGGCGGTGGCGCCGCCGGCGACGAGGACACGGACGCCGAGGAGGGCACGCCGACGCCGGGTGGCAGGGTCGTCTACGGCCTCGAGGCCGAGACGATCGACGGCTGGTGCCTGCCCGAGGCGCAGCTCGCCATCGGCGGCATCCAGGTGGCGAGCGCCATCTACGACACGCTGACCCGCCCCAACGCCGAGGGCGAGTACGAACCGTGGCTGGCGGAGTCGGTGGAGCCCAACGACGACTTCACCCAGTGGACGATCACGATCCGCGAGGGCATCACGTTCCACGACGGCAGCGAGCTCACGGCCGAGGTCGTGAAGAACAACCTCGACGCCTACCGGGGCCAGTACCCGCCCCGTCAGCCCCAGCTCTTCATCTTCACGTTCTTCAACATCGAGTCGGTCGAGGTCGTCGACCCGTTGACGGTTCAGGTCAACACCGTCGAGCCCTGGGTGGCCTTCGACGCCTACCTGTACGGCGACGGCCGCGTCGGCATGATGGCCCAGGCGCAGCTCGACGACGCCGAGAACTGCGCCACCAACCTCATCGGCACCGGCCCGTTCGTGCTGGAGAACTGGACCCCCAACCAGAGCTTCGTGGCCAGCAAGAACCCGAACTACTGGGCCACCGATGCCGAGGGCAACCAGCTCCCGTACCTCGACGAGATCGAGTACCGGCCCATCGTCGAGGTCGCACAGCGCCAGAACGCCCTGGTGTCGGGCGAGATCAACGCCATGCACACCAGCGACCCCGAGACGATCGCGGAGCTGCGTGACCGGGCGGAGGCGGGCGAGATCGGCGCCTACGAGACGACCGACTTCGGCGAGGTGGGCTACGTCATGCTCAACGTCTCGCAGCCACCGTTCGACAACATCCTGGCCCGCCAGGCGGTGGCGCACTCCTACGACTTCGAGGAGTTCAACGCGATCCTGGGCGCGGGGATCCTGACCCAGGCGACCGGGCCGTTCGCGCCCGGCAGCGTCGGCCACCTCGAGGACACCGGCTTCCCGACCTACGACCCCGAGGAGGCCGAGCGGCTCGTCCAGGAGTACGAGGCCGAGACCGGTCGGCCGCTGTCGTTCACGTACACGACGACGGACGCGCAGGCGACGGTCGAGCAGGGCCAGTTCCTCCAGCAGAAGGCGGCCGAGGTGGGGATCGAGGTCGATCTCGTCACCGTCGACCAGTCGACGCAGATCGACCTCGCCATCAACGGCGAGTTCGAGGCGATCGGCTGGCGCAACCACCCGGGCGGCGATCCGGACCGCCAGTTCGTCTGGTGGGAGTCGGCCGGTGGCGACCCGCCCAACCCCATCAACTTCGGTCGGTTCGATGACCAGGAGATCGACCAACTTCTCAACCAGGGCCGCGTCACGGCCGACGAGGCCGAGCGCGAGCAGATCTACGAGGACCTCAACCGCCGGTTCGCCGAGCAGGTGTACAACGTGTGGATCTCCTACTCGATCTGGATAGTGGCCACCGCCCCCGACGTCCACGGCGTGCCGGGCGAGGGACCGACCGGCCCCGAGCCGTTCCCGGGCCTGTCCACGGTGGGTCACCAGCCCGAGTACATGTGGGTCGAGCAGTAGGAGCGCCGCCTTGCGGATGATCCTGCGCCGCTTGGCGCACCTGATCGCCGTCCTGTTCTTCGTCACGCTGTTCGTGGCGATGCTGACCAACCTGCTGCCGGGCGACCCGGTGAACTCGATCGCCGGGTTCGCCCCCGAGGAGCAGAAGGAGGCCGTGCGCGCCGATCTCGGGCTCGACGATCCCGTGTACGTCCAGTACGGGCGCTGGGTCACGAACTTCGCCACCGGTGACCTCGGCAACTACTACAGCGTCACGGGCGGCAGGCCCGTCATGGACCGGGTGCGCGACTCGCTGCCCGTGTCGCTCCAGCTCATCGTCGAGGCGCAGGTGCTCGCCCTGGTGTTCGCGATCCCCCTGGGGGTGGTCACCGCCTACCGGGCGGGATCGCGGTTCGACAAGTGGGCCAACGCCGGGGCCTTCGGCGGGCTGGCCGTCCCCAACTTCGCGCTGGCTCTCGTGCTCGCCTACTACGTGGGGGTGGTGTTGGGGTGGCTACCCGTCAGCGGCTACGTCGCGCCCAGCGAGGACCTGGGTGAGCATCTCCGGCGGATGGCGCTGCCGGCGATCAGCCTGGCGGTCGGGCAGATCGCTGCCTACATGCGGCTCCTGCGCAGCGACATGATCGCCACGCTGCAGGAGGACTACATCACGATGGCGAAGTCCAAGGGGATCTCGCCGGCGCGCGTGCTGTGGCGCCACGCCCTGCGGCCCTCCAGCCTCACCCTGCTGACCGTGGCCGGGCTGAACGTCGGCGTGCTCATCGGGGGTGCCGTGATCGTCGAGGTCATCTTCTCGCTGCCCGGCATGGGCACCCTGCTGTTCGAGGCCATCCAGGCCCGCCAGTTCGTGGCCCTCCAGAGCCTGGTGGCGATCATCGCCATCGGCTACGTCCTCATCAACTTCCTGGTCGACGTGCTCTACGGTGTGCTCGACCCGCGGATCCGCCATGGCCGAGCCTGAGCGCGACGTCGCCGCCGAGCCGCTCGAGCCGGTCACGACGCTCGAGCCCGTCGACCTCGACGCGGCGACGGAGATCCTGAAGCCCGGGGCCTACGAACGGTCTGCACAGGCCCGGCTCGGCATCGGCGGCCGGCTGGCGATCGTCTGGCTGGTCCTGGTGGTCGCGGCGGCGCTGCTTGCCCCCGTGCTGCCGCTCGACGACCCGAACAGGAGCATCGCCGAGATCGCCAGGCAGGGTCCCGGCACCGCCGGTCACGTCCTCGGCGGCGACGGCCTCGGGCGTGACCTCCTCAGCCGCATGGTGTGGGGTGCCCGGGCCACGCTGGTGCTGGCGGTGAGCTCGGTCGGGATCGGCATGGTCGTGGGCGGGGCGCTCGGTCTCATGGCCGGCTACTTCAAGGGCCGGGCCGACACGCTGCTCACGGGCCTGTTCGACGTCCTGCTGTCCTTCCCGGGGATCATCCTGGCGCTGACGCTGGTGACGGTGTTCGCCAGCGGCGCCGTGAGCGGCGGCCGGCGGATGGTGGTGCTCATCCTCGCCCTGGGCGTGGTCTCGGTGCCGGTTCTCGCGCGCATCTCGCGGGCCAGCACGCTGTCGTGGACCCAGCGCGAGTTCGTCATGGCGGCCAAGGCCTACGGGGCGCGCAACCGCTCGATCATGGTGCGGGAAGTGCTGCCCAACGTCCTGCCCGCCATGTTCTCGATCGGGCTGCTCGGCGTCGCCGTGGTGATCGTCGCCGAGGGGGCGCTGAGCATCCTCGGCATCGGCGTGCAGCTCCCCACCCCGTCGTGGGGCAACATCATCGCCGAGGGACGCACCGACCTGCGCAACGCCCCCCACATCGTCTTCGTACCAACCATCGCCATCTTCCTCACCGTGCTGGCGCTCAACTACCTGGGCGACATCGTCCGGGCCCGGTTCGACGTGCGGGAGAGCGCGCTGTGAGCCTGCTGCGACCCGGGGGCCGCAAGCACGTCGTGGCCGCGGCGTCACCGGGCGACTCGGTGCGTCCGTCGGGTGATCGCACGCTGCTCGACGTCGACGACGTCGCCACCCACTTCACCACCCCGCGCGGCACCGTCCGCGCGGTCGACGGCGTGTCGTTCACGCTGGAGCGGGGGCGCACGCTCGGGCTGGTGGGCGAGTCGGGGTGCGGCAAGTCGGTGCTGTCGCGGTCGATCATGGGTCTGCTGCCGACGCGCAACGTCGTGCGCCGGGGAGAGATCCGCTTCGATGGCCACCGGCTCGACCAGGCGGGGCCCGACCAGCTGCGCTCGTTCTGGGGCACCCAGATCGCCATGGTGTTCCAGGACCCCATGACCTCGCTCAACCCGGTGATGCGGGTGGGCCAGCAGATCATCGAGTCGCTGCGGTACCACTTCGACATGGAGCGCAGCGAGGCCCGGGAGACGGCCCTGGCCCTGCTGCGGTCCGTGAACATCCCCGAGGCCGAGCGCCGGCTGCGCCAGTACCCCCACGAGCTGTCGGGCGGCATGCGCCAGCGCATCATGATCGCGGTGGCGCTGGCCTGCGGGCCCAAGCTGCTCTTCGCCGACGAGCCCACCACCGCCCTCGACGTGACCGTGCAGGCCCAGATCCTCGACCTGCTCCAGACCCAGCAGCGCGACCGGTTCATGGCCATGATGCTGATTACCCACGACCTCGGCGTAGTGGCGGGGCGGGCCGA
>DASQUY010000176.1:0-10871 GCA_035641055.1 Acidimicrobiales bacterium
CAGCATGGCCTATGCCGGCATCGGCGTCGCAATGCTGGCAGGGCTGTTCGCGGTCGTCGTGCTGCCCGCCATCCTCGTGCTGCTCGGCCCACGGGTGAACGCCCTCACGCTGTGGCGGCGCTCGGTGACCCCGCCCGAGGAGGGCTTCTGGCACCGGGTCGCCACGGTGGTCATGCGGCGGCCGGTCCCGATCGCCACCGTCGTCATCGTCCTGCTGCACCTGCTCGGCGCCCCGTTCCTCGGGTTGAACCTGTCGAACCCCGACGACCGGGTGCTGCCCGACTCGGCCGACGTCCGCCAGGTGCACGATGTGCTGCGCGCCGAGTTCACCTCGGAGGAGCAGGGTGCGTTGTCGGTGGTCCTCCCCGACGTCGGCGACGTCGGCGACGGCGACATCGACGCCTACGCCGCCGAGCTGGCGGCCCTTCCCAGCGTCGCCCGGGTCGACGCCGCCACCGGCACCTACTGTGGCACCGGCAGCGCCGCCGAGCTCGGCTGCGAGCCCGGCCAGCTCGTGCTGCCGCCCGACAGCTCGCCACGCTACGACGGCTTCCGCGCCGACGGCGCCACCTACCTGTCCGTCGTGCCGTCGGTGGAGCCGCTGTCGGACGCCGGCGAGGACCTCGTGCATGCGGTGCGCGACGCCGACGCCCCCGGGGAGACGCTGGTCGCCGGTTCCGGCGCCATGCTGGTCGACAACAACCAGTCGATGTTCGACCGCTTGCCGTGGGCGCTGGGGCTGGTGGCGCTCATCACCGTCGTGCTGCTGTTCATGATGTTCGGCAGCGTGGTCATCCCCGCCAAGGCCATCGTGCTCAACCTGCTGAGCCTCAGCGCCACGTTCGGCGCCATGGTGTGGGTGTTCCAGGACGGGCATCTGTCAGGCCTGCTGGACTTCACCGCCACCGGCGGCCTCAACGCCGCCATGCCGATCCTCATGTTCTGCGTGGCGTTCGGTTTGTCGATGGACTACGAGGTGTTCCTGCTCTCCCGCATCAAGGAGGAGCACGACGGCGGCGCGGACAACGTGCGCTCCGTGGCCGTGGGGCTGGAGCGCACGGGCCGCATCGTCACCGCCGCCGCCGTCCTCATCTCGGTCGTGATGATCGCCTTCGCCACCAGCAACGTCAGCTTCATCAAGCTGTTCGGCGTCGGCCTGACCCTGGCGGTGCTGCTGGATGCCTTCATCATCCGGGGCACGCTGGTGCCGGCGTTCAAGCGGCTCGCCGGCGAGTGGAACTGGTGGGCACCCGGCCCGCTGCGGCGCTTCCATGACCGCTGGGGCATCAGCGAGCACGTCGACCTGGACGCCGATGCCGCGCCCGCCCGTGGGAACGGCGCCCTGCCGGCGCGCGATCCTGAGGAGGTGAACGAGCCGTCCCTGCCCCGCTCATGACCCCCGTTCCCGCCATCGCCGCCGCCCGCCGCCCCCGCGCCCGTAAGGGTAAGGGGGCGGCCCTGCGCGACGAGATCCTCGACGCCACCGAGCGGCTGCTGCTGAAGCTGGGCTCGGCCGAGGCCGTGTCCATCCGGAGCGTGGCCGACGCCGTGGGCGTGACCCCGCCCTCGATCTACCGGCACTTCACCGACAAGACCGAGCTGATCTTCGAGGTGTCCGCCCGCCACTTCGCGGCGTTCGATCAGCACCTCGCCCGGGCGGGCGACGGTGTCGCCGACCCCGTGGACCGGCTGCGGTCGTACGGCCTCGCCTACATGCGCTTCGGCATGGCCAACCCCGAGCCCTACCGCATCATGTTCATGAACCCGGCCGACGAGACCCCCGAGGAATACGTTGCGGTCATGCGGGACGACGCCTCGTTCGACCGGGTGATGCGCTGCGTGCAGGACGGCATCGACGCCGGGCGGTTCCGCCCCGAGTACACCGACGCCTACCGGCTGACGGTGGGCCTCTGGGCTCGGGTGCACGGGCTCACGTCGCTGATCGTCGCCAAGCCGACGTTCCCCTGGCCGGAGGACCGGGACGGCTTCATCGAGGAGTACGCCGACATCTGCCTGGGCGGCATGCTTCGCGAAGGTTGACGGACGCGAACCTACTCAGGCCGGCCCATGGACCAGTTGGTGGGCGACCTGTCGCTTGACGCCCTCGTCGAGCGACATCTCCGGGCGCCACCCGAGGACCCGGTGGGCGCGCTCGATCGCGCCGGCGGTGATGCGGACATCGCCGGGCCGGGCGGCCACGTGGTGCGTGAGGACCGGCCGCCCCACGTGCTCCGACACGAGCCCCAGCAGGTCGTTGACGGTGCTGGACGAGCCGCCCGCCACGTTGAGCACGGTCGCCGGGGGGACGTCGGCGGCCGCTGCGGCGATGGTGGCGGCCACCGCGTCCGCCACGTAGGTGAAGTCACGGACCTGCTCGCCGTCGCCGTGCAGGCTCACCGGCTCGCCGGCCGCCACGGCGGCGATGAACCGGTGCAGCGCCATGTCGGGCCGCTGCCCCGGGCCGTACACGGTGAAGTACCGCAGGATCACCACCGGTAGGCCCCAGTTGTCGGCGTACGCCGTCGCCAGCTGCTCCATCGCCAGCTTCGTCACGCCGTAGGGGCTGAACGGCCGGGTCGGGGCGTCCTCGACCGTCGGGTGAACGACGGCGTCGCCGTAGACGGACGAGGAGGAGGCGAGCACCAGCCGGGGCACGCCGGTGCGGCGAGCCGCCTCGAAGAGCCGCTGGGACGCGACGACGTTGCGCTCGACGTAGGTGGGAAACCCGCCCGCCCACGACGACCCGACCCCGGGCTGCGCCGCCAGGTGGATGACGGCGTCCGCGCCGGCGAGCACATCGTCGATGTCCGCCAACGCTAGGTCGGCCTCGACGTTCCGGTAGCGCGGGGCGCAGGCGAGCTGCGCCGCCTTGGCGCGCTTGGTCGCGGGGTCGTAGTAGTCGGTGAACGCGTCGACGCCGTCAACCGCGTGCCCGTCCTCGAGCAGCGCGGTGGCGACGTGATGGCCGACGAAGCCCGCCGATCCGGTGACCACGTATCTCATGGGACCCACCACCGTAGCCGCGGCCTTCAGGTCTGAGAACATCCGGTGATCAGCTGACTTAATACCGGCACGTCACATAAGTGACAGAGGAGGCCCGCGGCAACGCGACCCCTATGCGCGCGCTACACCGACCGTGTATGTTCCTTGCGCTGCGGTCGGGGGCACAGGAAGCGACCGCAGGTTGACGGATCTCGACAGAGCGCAGGCTGGGAAGCGGTCTATCACGGCCGAAAGGCGGCGGAATGGGATTTGCAGCGCGGGTCCTTCTCGTGAGCCGGGATGACTTCCTCGCGGATGCCGTCGTGCATGCGTTGCGGAACGACAGCCTCTCCGTCGAGCGGGCCGGGTCCTGGCGGTCCGCCGAACGGTTGCTGCCCGAGGTCCGGCCGCAGCTGGTGGTGATCGATGCGGAGAGCGAGGGCGTCGACGAACGACCGGTGGTCGACCGCGTCCGGATGGTCACGGACATCCCGCTCGTGGTGCTCAGCCCGTCGTCCCAGCCTGAGGACCGGTTGGTCGCGCTCCGCGCGGGTGCCGACGAGGTGATGGCCAAGCCCTTCCTGGTCTCCGAGCTCGCCTGCAAGGTCACCGCCTTGGTTCGCCGGAACGGGCACCGCCCGTCCGTCGTCGAGCTGGGCGACCTGGTGGTCGACGAGGGGGCGCACATCGTCGAGCGCGGCGGTCGCGTCGTCGAGCTCACCGCGATCGAGTTCGCCCTGCTCTTGGCGTTCTGTCGCAACTGCGGCCTCGTGCTGACGAAGACCCAGCTCCTGACGATGGTGTGGGGCTTCGACCATCACAACGTCAACCTCGTCGAGGTGCACGTCTCGGCGCTGCGCCGCAAGCTGGAAGCCGCCGGTCCCCGGATCATTCACACCGTGCGGGGCGCCGGCTACGCGCTGCGCCCTGTCGGCGCCAGGGCCGGCAGCAACAGCCAAGACAGGGAGGAGGGCCCGTCCGAGCCCGGGTACCGCCCCCGGCGGAGTCGCTCGGCCTCTCTCGCCTGAGCGAGCGCCGTTCCGGCGGTCGCGGCGTCGACGCCAGACGACGCCGTGGTCGTCCGTGACCGCGGGCTGGGACCCGGTTGGCCCCGCGCGGTTGGCCCCGCCTGTGCCTTCGGACGATTCAGGCAAACCTCAGTGTGGCTTCAGCCCTCCTTCAACCGTGGCTCCGAGACTATGCCGCGGGCCAACCTTGGTTGGCGTATGGGCGGAACATGGGCGGCACAGGAGAGGCAAGGTTGCTTTCCCTGCACGAGCAAGGCGGAGTTCGGCAAGCAGAGGGACGGCGCCCCGGTCCGCGGGTCGCGGTCGTGCAGGCGCCGTGGGAGGGCGAGCAGGATCCACCTCGTGGTGCAGCCGACCGGCTGGCGGCCCGAGACGCCGAGGAACCGGCGGCGAGTCACGGGGACCGCGCGGCCCGGCGGCGGTTGATCGCCGTCGACGTCGTCTCCGCGACGGCCGGCTGGGCGGTGGGCTGGGTCATCGCGGGCGCGAGCACGCCGCTGTCGGCCCCGGGCACCGGCATCGGCACGATCGCCGTCGGCGTCGTGGCCAGCGTCGTCTGCTTCGCCTCCGCCGGTCTGTACCGATTCCCGGTCAGCGGCATCCGATCCGGACGCCTGAGCGGGCTGCTCCGGAGCCTGGGCACGGTCGCGCTGATCACCGTCGTCTGGCAGGCCAGCCTGGGCGACGTCGTTCCCGGCCTGGTGCTCAGCTGTGTGATCGCGACCCTGGTGGTGACCACGATCGCCCGCTACGGCTTCGACGTGTGGCTCATCGCCCGGCGCGCCCAAGGCCACTTTCGCACCGCAGTCGTCGTCGCCGGGGCCAGCGTCGGGACGGCCGGGCTCGTGGACCTCCTGCGGCTCAACCCCGAGGCAGGGTTCCACGCCACCGCGGTCGTCGGCGACGGGCCCGTCGCCACCGACGGACCCATCAACGCCCTGCCGTGGCTGGGCGGCCTCGAGCACGCCCGCGAGGCGGTGCACCGCACGGGCGCCTCGGGCGTTCTGGTGGCGGTCAACGGGCTACCCAGCGACACCGTCAACCAGCTCGTCTTCAGCCTGTCCTCGGCTGGGATCCCCGTCTACCTCTCCACGGGCCTGCTGGGGGTCTCGGGTGCTCGCCTGCAGGCGCTCTCTCTGGCCCACGAGCCCGTCGCCCTGGTGCGTCCGCCGCGCCACTCGGCCATCCAGGTGCTCGCCAAGCGCGCCCTCGATGTCGTGTTGGCGTCGATGCTGCTGGTCGTGACCGCCCCCCTGATGGCGGTCGCCGCCGTGCTGATCAAGGCGCACGATCGAGGGCCGGTGCTGTTCCGGCAGGTCCGCATCGGCCAAGGGGGCGAGCCGTTCACCCTCCTCAAGCTGCGGACGATGGAGGTCGACGCCGAGGCCCGTCTCGCCGACCTGCGGCAGCGCAACGAGCGCCACGGCCCGCTGTTCAAGGTGTCGGGCGACCCGAGGGTCACGCCCATCGGTGGCTTGCTCCGGGCCGCTGCGATCGACGAGCTGCCCCAGCTCTTCAACGTCCTTTCCGGTCGCATGAGCATGGTCGGACCCCGGCCCGCCCTCCCCGCGGAGACGGCCGAGTTCGATGACGAGCTCCAGCGGCGACACCTCGTCCGGCCCGGCGTCACGGGCCTGTGGCAGGTCGACGCCAACCACAAGGCCTCGTTCGACGAGTATCGCCGGCTCGACCTGTTCTACGTCGACAACTGGTCGGTAGCGATGGACCTCGCGGTCATGATCGACACCGTTCCCGTCGTTGGTCGCCGAGCCCTCGAGGCTCTGCGGCGACCGGCGCCGTCCGCCCCGGCGCCGGTCAGCTCGCCCGCTCCCGTGCCCGAACCAGCCGAGCTCACCCGCTGACGGAGCTCTCTGTCAACGCCATGAGCCGCTCGGAAAAGGTCGTTGTCGTCGGACTGGGCTATGTCGGACTTCCCCTCGCCTTGCGAGCCGTCGAGGTCGGCCACCCCGTCGTCGGCTACGACGCCTCGCCCGAACGGGTACGCCGGTTGCGGGCGGCCGAGAGCTATGTCGACGACGTCGAAGACGTCGACGTCAAGGCGGCGCTGGAGTCGGGGCGCTTCCGGCCGACCGGCGAGCTCGAGGACTGCGCGGGATTCTCCGTCGCCGTCGTCGCCGTCCCGACGCCGCTGAGGGACGGCCTCCCCGACCTCTCCCACGTCGCCGCCGCGACCGAAGCGCTCGGGTCCGTGCTGCCGGCCGGCGCCTGCGTCATCCTCGAGTCGACCACGTACCCCGGCACCACGGAGCAGCTCGTGGTGCCAGTGCTCGAGACGGCGTCCGGCCTGCGAGCCGGCGCCGACTTCTCTGTCGGGTACAGCCCGGAGCGCATCGATCCGGGCAACCGCGAGTGGAGCGTCGCCACGACGCCGAAGATCGTCTCCGGGATCGACGAGACCTCGCTCGCCCGCGTCACCGCCTTCTACCAAACGATCGTCGACCGCGTCGTGCCCGCGAAAGGACCCAAGGAGGCCGAGCTCGCCAAGCTGCTCGAGAACACGTTCAGGCATGTCAACATCGCCCTGGTCAACGAGCTGGCGGTCTACGCCCACGAGCTCGGCATCGACGTCTGGGACGTGATCGGGGTCGCCTCGACCAAGCCCTTCGGCTACATGCCGTTCACGCCCGGCCCGGGGGTCGGGGGCCACTGCCTGCCGATCGACCCCAGCTACCTCTCGTGGCAGGTGCGCCGGCGCCTGGGGACGTCCTTCCGGTTCGTCGAGCTGGCCAACGATGTCAACCAACGCATGCCGGACTACGTCGTCGCTCGTATCGGCCTTGCATTGAACCGCCAGAAGCTCGCGGTCAGCGGCGCCCGCATCCTGCTGCTGGGCCTGGCCTACAAGCGCAACTCCCGGGACGCACGGGAGTCGCCTGCGGGACGGGTGGCGGAGCTGCTGGCCGGACTCGGGGCCGAGCTGCGGGTCGCCGACCCGCTCGTCGAGGAGAGCCCGGGGGTGCCCGGTCTGCGGGTGCAGGCCACGTCGGACGAGATCGCCGCCGCCGACCTGGTGGTCGTGCTCGCCGACCACGACGACTTCGACTGGGAGGCCGTTCAGGCCAACGCCCGAGCCATCTTCGACACCCGCCGCCGAGTGGAAGGGCCGAACGTTGAGCACATCTGAGCGGGCGACGCCGGATGTTGCGCTCGACGGCGGCGGCGACCGCGTCGAGGGCCTCATCGCCCTGGCTGAGGCGGTCCTTCCGACGCTTCGCCTGGACAGCGGGCTGTACTGCTTCGACCGGTCCTTCCGCTCCCTGGAGCCTCGCGGCGAGTCGGTCCGCTACTCGATCATGGTGCTCCTGGGGGCGTTGCGCCGCCAGGACCACCATGAGGGCGCGCCGCCGGTGGACGTCGAGGGGCTGCACCACGCGATCGCCAGGCGGCGCGACACGCTGGGCGTCGGCGACCTTGGGCTGCTGTTGTGGGCCGAGGCCCGCATGGGCACAGGCTCGGCCGACCTGACGCTGGCCAGGCTCGAGCGTCGGTCGGCTGACGCGGCCGCAATCGCCCACCTGGAGGGCATGGAGGTGGCGTGGTTCGTGCTGGGCGCGGCGGCCGCCACCGCGGCGGGCCTACCGGCTCGGGGCCTGTTCACCACGGCCTTCGACCACCTGGGCACCCGACGCTCGCCGTCGTCGTCGCTGTTTCGGCACACCGGTCGGGCCCGCGGGCGGGCGCTCCTGCCCAACTTCGCCACGCAGATCTACACGCTCCTGGCGCTGGCGGAGTCGGCGCGCCACGGCCTGCGGCCGGAGGCCGCCGGCCAGGCCAGGGCCCTCGCCGACACCCTGATCGCCCTCCGGCTCCCCGACGCCGCGTGGCCGTGGCTGTTCCACGCCGACCGGGCCACCGTGGTCGAGCCCTACGAGATCTACTCGGTGCACCAGGACGCCATGGCGCCCATGGCTCTGTTCGCCCTGGCCGAGGTGACCGGCGACCCCGCCTACGCGCGGGCGGCCCGGGAGGGGCTCGACTGGTGCTTCGGGCGGAACGAGCTCGGGTTCCGGTTCTACGACCCCGTCAACGCCTTCGCCCACCGGTCGATCCGGCGCCGGGGGTGGGCGCACCGCGCCAACCTGTGGGCCAACGCCGCTCTGGGCGGGATGCTCGGTCTCTCCCGCACCGATCTGGGCGATGTCGAGGTCAACGCCACGTGCCGGCCCTATCACCTCGGGTGGGTGCTCGAAGCGTGGTCCGGACGTCAGGACCCGGGTGCCGGCCCCCCGTCATAGCCATGAGCGCAACCGGCACCCTCGCACCCTCCCGGCGGGTCGCCCTCTTCGGCGCCCCGGTGGACGCTCTCACGCTGGCCGAGACGGTGGACCGCTCGTTCGAGCTCGCCGACGCCGGCGGGACGGCCCAGCACGTCGTCCTGAACGCGGCCAAGGTCGTCCAGATGCGCGAGGACGATCGGTTGCGGTCGATCGTTGCCGACTGCGACCTGGTCAACGCCGATGGCCAGTCCGTGGTGTGGGCGAGCCGCATCCTGGGCCACCCTCTGCCCGAGCGTGTCGCCGGCATCGACCTGTTCAATGCCATCCTCGAGCGGGCCAGCCGGACGGGCCACCGGGTCTTCTTCCTCGGGGCCACGCAGGAGGTGCTGGCCGAGATGGTGGTGCGCCTGCGCCAACGACACCCGAGCCTCACCATCGCCGGGCACCGCGACGGCTACTGGCGCGACGACGACGAGGTGGTCGAGGCCGTGCGAGCGGCCCGGCCGCACTTTCTCTTTCTCGGCATCCCGAGCCCTCGCAAGGAGTACTGGCTGAGCGAGCACGCCGGCCGGCTGGGGGTGCCGTTCGTGATGGGGGTGGGCGGGACGTTCGACGTCGTCGCCGGCAAGGTCCGCCGAGCGCCTCTTTGGGTCCAGCGCGCGGGCTGCGAGTGGCTGTACCGCCTGGCGCAGGAGCCCAGGCGCATGTGGAGGCGCTACCTCCGGGGCAACAGCATGTTCCTTGCGCTCACCGTTGGGGAGTGGTGGAGGTCACGGTGACGATCCGCCGCGCCGCGGTCATCGCCGCAGCCCGGCCCAACTTCGTCAAGGTCGCGCCCCTGATGCGGGCGCTGGCGGATCGGGGCATCGGGGCGGCCCTGGTCCACACCGGCCAGCACTACGACGCGGCCATGTCGGCCAGCTTCTTCGAGTCGCTCGACATCCCGGAGCCGAGCGTCAACCTCGGTGTGGGATCCGGAAGCCACGCGTCCCAGACCGCGGCCGTGATGGTCGCGTTCGAGGAGTGGCTGGCGAGCGCCGACGTGGATGCGGTCCTCGTGGTTGGCGACGTCAACTCGACGGTCGCCTGCACGCTGGTCGCCGCCAAGGCCGGCGTGCCGGTGGGGCACGTCGAAGCGGGACTGCGCTCGTTCGACCGACAGATGCCGGAGGAGATCAACCGGGTGGTGGTCGACGGCCTCGCCACCTGGCTGTTCACCCCGAGCCGCGATGCCGACGAGAACCTGCTGTGCGAGGGGGTCGAGCCGGCACGGATCCACCGGGTGGGCAATGTGATGGTCGACAGCCTGCTGCAGGCGCTGCCGCGGGCGCGCGGGCGAACCGTCGTGGCCGACCTGGGTCTGGTCCGCGAGGGCTTCGGCCTGGTGACGCTGCACCGCCCTGCGCTCGTCGACGACGCCGCCCGGCTGGTCGAGATGGCCGGCACCCTGGACGAGATCGCCGAGGACGTCAGGCTGGTATTCCCCGTGCATCCTCGGACCAGGAGGATGCTGGAGCGCACGGGCATCCGCTTCGACGACGGGCGGGTGCTGCTCGCCGAGCCACTGGGCTACCTCGACTTCCTCGCCCTCGAGGAGTCGGCCGCGCTGCTGCTCACCGACTCGGGTGGCGTGCAGGAGGAGACCAGCGCCCTGGGTGTGCCCTGCCTGACAATACGAGAGAACACCGAGAGGCCGGTCACGCTCACGAACGGGACCAACACGCTCGTGGGCTTCGATCGCGACACGATCGTCGCGACCGCCCGGACCGCGGTCGCCCGAGGTCGCCAGGCGTGCAGCATCCCGTTGTGGGACGGACACGCCGGTGGCCGGATCGTCGACGTCCTCCAAGCGGATGCCCCCGAGCTCGACTTCGTCCCGCCACCCCTGAGTGTCGGTGGTTCGCGGGAGTTCCGGGCGGGCCGGCGGCCGGTCACGGTCTCCGTGGCGCGTCGGGCCGCGGCCGACTGCCGCGGCTGGCACGAGGTGGGCGCGGTCCCATGAGCTCCTCCGTGACGAGCACCGCGAGCACGCGTGGGCCCACGGTGCGCCACGCCGCGACCCCCGAAGCGGTCACCGCGCTGCGCCAGGGCTGGGCCGCCCTGGCCCCGACCGGCCTGGACGCCGATCCCGACTATCTCAATGCGGTGGTGGCGGTGCGGCCGGAGGCCAGCTCGCCCTACCTCGTGGCCCTCGGGCCCGAGGAGTCGCCGTCGGCGATGGCCGTCGGGCGTCTCGAGACGTACGCCCTTCCGTGCAAGGTCGGGTACCAGAGGGTGTGGTCGCCCAAGCTGCGTGTGATCACGATCGTCGACGGCGGGATGGTCGGTGACCTGGCCGGCGCCAGGGCCGAATCGCTCGTGCGCGAGCTGGTGGCGGTCGTCGACCGGCGCGAGGTCGAGGCGCTGGCCTTCCACCGACTGCCGACCGGCTCGCCGGCGCATGCGGCCGCGCTGCGGGTCGGCCAGGGTCGCTCCCGACGTCGGTTCCGGGCCGACCCAGCGCAGACCCGGTGGCTCTTGGACCTGCCGGACTCCCGGGACGACTACCTCGCGTCGCGCTCGCGCAGCACTCGCGAGTCCCTCCGCAGGTACACCAAGCGGTTCGAGAAGGACTACGCCGGCC
>DASQUY010000177.1:0-16773 GCA_035641055.1 Acidimicrobiales bacterium
CGGCCGGAACCTATCCGACGCTCTCCAGCGTGCCGCGCGCCCGGCTCGGGGCTCGGCGGCCTAACCTGGGCGGGCCACCCCCTGACGACGGAGGGAGTACGAGGCCGTGGCCAGCACCCAGACGGCGGCTGCCCCGGGGGCAACCTTCACCGATTACTACGAGAGCGTGGTCGAGAACGTCGCCCGGGTCATCCAGGGCAAGCGCGACATCATCGAGCTGGTCCTCCTGTGCCTCATCTCCGAGGGGCACCTCCTCCTCGAGGACGTCCCCGGCGTGGGCAAGACCAACCTCGCCAAGTCGCTCGCCACCTCGCTCGACTGCAGCTTCGGGCGCGTGCAGTTCACGCCCGACCTGCTGCCCTCCGACGTCGTGGGCATCACGGTCTGGAACCGGGGCGACGGGTCCTTCAACTTCCGGCCCGGGCCGGTGTTCAACAGCGTCGTCCTGGCCGACGAGATCAACCGAGCCTCCCCCAAGACCCAGGCGGCGCTGCTCGAGGCCATGGCCGAGAACCAGGCGACGGTCGACGGCGTCACCTACCCCCTGAACCGGCCGTTCATGGTCATCGCCACCCAGAACCCCATCGAGCACGAGGGCACCTACCCGCTGCCCGAGTCGCAGCTCGACCGGTTTCTCATGCGGGTGTCGGTGGGGTATCCCTCGCCCGCCGCCGAGCTCGAGATCCTCCAGACCCACGGCGACCACGACGCCTATCGAGACATCGGCCCGGTGATCGGCGCCGAGGAGGTGCTGGCGCTGTCCGCGGCGGCCAAGGCCGTGCATGTGGCGCCGAGCCTCAAGGCGTACCTGGTCGACCTGGCGCAGGCCACCCGGCGCAGCCCGCACCTGGCGCTCGGCGTCTCGCCCCGGGCCACGCTGGCGTTGCTGCGCGTCGCCAAGGCCCGCGCCGCCTCCCGGGGTCGGGGCTACGTGATCCCCGACGACGCCAAGGAGCTGGCCACCCCTGTGCTGGCCCACCGCATGCTCGTCACCCCCGAGGCCCAGCTCCAGGGCCTCTCGGCGGCCGACGCCCTGGATGACGTGCTGCGGGCGGTCCCTGTGCCCGGCGGTCATTGATGGAGCCGTCATCGCCGTGCTGACCCGTCAGGGTTGGTTGGTCATGTGGGGCGGCGTGGCCTTCCTCGCTCTGGCGCGACTCCTCGGCATCAACGAGTTGTACGTGTTCGGCGCGGTGACGCTGGGACTCGTCGTCTTCGCCCTCGTCTACGTGCGCCTCATCCGGCTCGACGTCGAGATCGATCGCGTCGTCCATCCCGCCCGCGTGCATGCCGGCCAGCTCAGTCGGGTCGACGTGCGGCTGCGCAACCTGCGCTCCGGCGACACCCCCGTCCTCCGGCTGCGCGACCCGGTCTCGGGCACCGGCGGCGCCGATCTGCTGGTGCCGCCGCTCGACCGGGGGGCCGCCACGCTCGCCACCTACCGGCTGCCCACCGAGCGCCGGGGCATCGTTCGCGTGGGCCCCTTGCGGGTCGTGGTGGCCGACCCGTTCGGTCTCGTGCAGGCGAGCAGCGTGGGCGCCCCCGAGGTCGAGGTGACCGTGTTCCCGGCGACCGAGGACATCCGGCCCGTCCCGTTCACCTCGGCCCATGACCCCCTCGCCGGCTCCGTCCGGCCCCATGCCCTCGGCCGGGCCGGTGACGACTTCTACGCCCTGCGCCCATACGTCGTCGGCGACGATCTGCGCCGCATCCACTGGCCCTCGACGGCACGTCACGACGAGCTGCTCGTGCGCCACCAGCAACAGCCCTGGCAGGGACGGACCACCGTGCTGCTCGACGTGCGCCGCGCCGCCCACGACCCCGTGTCGCTCGAGCTGGCGGTCTCCGCCGCCGCCAGCGTCGTGATGGCCAACGGGGCCCGACACGACCTCCTCCGGCTGATCACGACGGACGGCGTCGACTCCGGCTTCGGTGTGGGCACCGGCCATGTCGAGGCCCTCCTCGAGCACCTGGCGGTGATCAGCACGAGCGGCAGCGCCAGCCTGCGCACGGTGCTCAAGCTGCTGCAGCGCAGCGGCGGCGGCGCGCTGGTCGTCGTCCTCGGGCAGACGACGTCGGCCGAGCTGTCGGACGCGGCCCGGCTCCGCCGCAGCTTCGGTTCCCTGGTCGTGGTCCAGGCCGAGGGCACCGCGGCGACGGCCAGCCCGGGCCCGGCCGTCGCGGGCCCGGCGCCCATGATCCGGGTCACCCCGCACACGCGGCTCGCCGACGTGTGGGACCCGGCGATCGCCAACAACCGCCCCTCCCCGATCCCGGTGGTCGCCAGATCATGAACCGGCGCGGGCCCATGCTGCTGGCCGCCGAGGTGGCGCTGGCGCTCGTCACCCTGGCCGCCATCGTCGGCATGCACCGGCTGTACATCGACGGCTCCTACCGGGGCCCGCTCGCGGCGCAGGCCGTCGCCGCCCACGCCGTCGTCACCCTGCTGCGCCGGCGGCGCGTCCCCCTGCTGCCGGCGGCCGCGCTCACGGCGATCGCCGCCGTGCTCGTCCTCACCTGGGCGCGCTTCGGCGAGACCACCGCCTGGCTGCTGCCCACCGGCGACACGCTCCGCGCCGCGGGCAACGACCTCGACGCCGCCTGGCAGCTCTTCAAGGACGAGAAGGCGCCGGTCGCCCTCCTGAACGGGTTCGTCGTGGCGACCGGCGCCGCCATCTGGATCGTCGCCTACGTGGCCGACTGGGCGGCGTTCCGCGCCCGGGCGGCGTTCGAGGCGCTGCTGCCGGCGGCCACGCTTTTCCTGTTCTCCGCCGCCCTCGGGGCTCCGGGCGACCGGGTGCCGGCGGCCGCAGTGTTCGCGGCCGCCGCCCTGCTGTTCGTGCTGATCCACCGCACGCTGGCACAGGAGGACGCGTCGGCCTGGGCGGCGAGCCACCGCGCCCGCGGCCGGTGGTCGCTGCTGGGCACGGGAACGGCGCTGACGGGCGTGGCCGTGGTGGCCGGTGCGGTGACCGGTCCCCGCCTGCCGGGCGCCGACGAGGACGCGGTCTTCGCCTGGCGCGACCTCACCAAGGACGAGCCCACCCGCGTCGTGCCGAGCCCGCTCATCGACATCCGCACCCGCCTCGTCGACCAGGCCGACGTCGAGCTGTTCAGCGTGCGCAGCGAGGAGGCCGACTACTGGCGGATCACCGCCCTCGACGAGTTCGACGGGCGGCTCTGGACGTCGTCCTACGACACCGAGGACGCCGACGGCGAGCTGCCGCGCTCGACCGACCCGTCGGTCCAGACGGACACGGTGTCCCAGTCGGTCACGATCTCGGCGCTCGGCGGCGTATGGCTGCCGGCGGCCTACGAGCCGCAGACGCTCGACGCCGGGGACACGCCCGTCGGCTGGCACGAGGAGACGGGCTCGCTCATCGTGGGCCGCAACCAGGAGTCGTCGGACGGCCTCACCTACGAGGTCGAGTCCGCCGTCCCCCGCTGGACCGCCGACCAGCTGCGCACCGCCACGGACGAGCTGCCCGAGGACATCGCCCGCCAGTACCTCGATCTGCCGGAGGACCTACCGGACCGCGTCTCGGCGCTCGCCCGGAAGATCGTCACCGACGCCGGTGCCACCACGCCCTACGACCAGGCCTTGGCGCTGCAGGACTACTTCCGCGGCGGCGGGTTCGACTACGACGAGGACGTGGGGCCGGGCCACGCCAACGACGCGCTCGAGTCGTTCCTGTTCGACACCCGCCGCGGCTACTGCGAGCAGTTCTCCGGATCGTTCGCGGTGCTGGGACGGGCCCTGGGCCTCCCCACCCGCGTCGCCGTCGGGTACACGTGGGGCGCGCAGGATCCCCAGGAGCGGGACATCTTCCGCGTGCGCGGCACCAACGCCCACGCCTGGCCCGAGGTCTACCTCGAGGGTTTCGGCTGGGTGCCCTTCGAGCCCACCCCGGGGCGGGGGCCGCAGGGGGGCGAGGCGTGGCTGGGCGTGCCCGCCCAGCAGGAGGAGAGCCGGGGCGGTGCGGCGGCGCCGGCCACCCCGCGTGACGACGGCACCGGGGCCACCCCGCCAGGGGACGGCGTGGCCGCCGACGAGGGGCTGCTCAACCCCGGCCTGCTCGACGCGGCCGGGACGGGAGAGCCCCAGGACACGAGCGGCGGTGGCGTGCCCGACGGGCTGCGCAACGCGGCCATCGTCGTCGGTCTCCTGGTGGCGGCGTACCTGGTGCTGGTGCCCCTGGCCGTGGTGGGCCGGCGTGCCCTGCGACGCCGGCGGGCCAGCAGCCCGGCGGCACGGGTGCGGCTGTGGTGGCGGGAGACCACCGAGCGGGCACAGGCCGCCGGCGTCGAGCTGCCGGCCTCGCTCACCGCCGCCGAGACGGCCCGGGTGCTGGCGACGGCGGTGCCCGGCACGGCGGCCGCGGTGCGCGGCATGGCCCGCAGCGTGGAGCGGGTGGCCTACGCCGAGGAGACCCCCACGCCCGAGGACGTGGCGGCGGCCCGCCAGGCCAGCGCGTCTGTCGCCGCCGAGCTCGCCCGGCGCGAGCCGTGGTGGCAGCGGCTGCTGCGCTACTTCGACATCCGCCAGCTCCGACCCCGCGGCCGCAGCCGCCTGATCACCCAGCACCACGCGGTCGTGCCCGCCGGGCGCTGACGTCCGCCCGCTGGGCCGCTACTCCTCGTCGGTGCGGTCGTCCTCGTCGTCGCGGCGGAAGCGCTCGCGCACCCGGCGCCCGGTGGACCCCAGGGCCTCGCGCAGCCCGTTGGCGCGGATCGAGCGGGACAGCTGGTCGAGGCCGGCCTTGCCGAGCTTGCGCAGGTTGCGCTCGAACACGAGAGCGCTGCCCAGCATGGTGAGGAACCCGACGAAGGACAGGAGGTACGAGCTGGACAGGGTGACGACGAGGAATACAGCCCCCGCCACCAGGCCGACCACCGCCCACTTCATGCGGCTGACCGTGTGGCGGTAGAGGGTGGTCTCGCTCACCTCACGGGCGAACGACGGATCATCCTCGTAGAACCGCTGGGCGATCTCCTGGAGGATGCGTTCCTCGTCCTCGTTAAGCGGCACCGCAACCCCTTGACGCACGGCCGGCGAATCCGCCCGATCAGTGTTCCACAGCCCGATCCGAACGACAACGCGTGAACAGGAAGAGACCGAGCGGATCACCCCCGCGCCCGCCCTCGAGGGACTCGCCGACGCGAACCGTGGCCGCGCTGCGGGGAACACTCTGGTGGTGACCGCGGAGTCGGATGCCCGGGTGATCGCGGCGTCGCTGCACGAGCCGGCGCGCTTCGGCGCCGTGTTCGACCGCCATGCCACCGTGGTCTTCCGCTACCTGGTCCGGCGGGTCGGCGTCGACGACGCGGAGACCCTGCTAGCCGAGGTGTTTCGTGTCGCCTTCGAGAAGCGCGCGACCTATGACGGCGAGCGGAGCAGCGCCCGGCCGTGGCTGTACGGCATCGCCACCAACGTGCTGGCGCGGCACCGGCGGAGCGAGGCCCGCCGGATACGGGCCACCGCACGCCTGCTCGCCCGGCGGCCCGCCGCCGACGACGCTGCCGAACGGGTCGCCGCGACGGTCGACGCTCGCGCCCTGTGGCCGCGCGTCGCCGCCGCCGTGGCTCAGCTCCCCGACGGGGAGCGCGACGCACTGCTGCTGTACGCCTGGGAGGAGCTGAGCTACGAGGAGGTCGCGACGGCGCTCGACGTCCCGGTGGGTACGGTGCGCTCGCGGCTCAACCGCGCTCGGCGGAGGCTGCGCGAACTGCAGGCGTCGATCGGGAGAGAACGGTGAGTGACGAGCTCGATCCGGTGCGGAGGCTGCGACCCGACGGCGGCCAGCCGGACGAGCCCGCGGACCCGGCGATCTTCGCCCGGCAGAAGGAGCAGCTCATGTCGACCATCGCTGACACCCACCAGGACACCCCGAACGGCCTGAAGTTGCCGGACATCTATCCGCGCCTGGCGTACGAGGACGAGCGCGCGGCGCTGGACTACCTGGTGCGCGTCTTCCAGCTCGACGAGATCCGCGAGGCCCGCACGGACATGGGTGACCACGTGCTCGCCTGGCTGCGCGCCGGCGACGGCGTCGTGATGATCGGACGCGCCAACGCCGAGGTCCACCGGATCCACAGCCCGAGGACCGTTGGCAACACGACGACGCAGATGATGGTGTACGTCCACGACGTCGACGCCCACTACGCGCACGCCGTCGCCGAAGGCGCCGAGATCACGATGCCGATCCAGGACGCCTTCTACGGCGAGCGGCGCTACGAAGCGACCGATCTCGAAGGGCACCGTTGGCACTTCGCCGAACGCTTCGCAGACATCCGGGCCCGGGGTGGTTCCGTTCCCGAGCGCCCCTCGGGCGGCCAGCAGTAGCCCGCAGAGTCGTACGACAGCGGTCAGGGCGACGGGTCTTCGTTGGGCCCCCACTGCTGCTCGCCCCGGCGGGGCAGCCGCAGGCGGCCGGCGCCGGCAGCGGACGCCGGACCGATGGCCCGGTCGCCGAACCGCTCCCGGATGGCATCGACTGCCCCGCTCGCATCGTGCCAGTCGGGCCCCGCGTCGTCGTCGAAAGTGAGCTGCCGGGCCGAACCGGCCACCAGCCCGGAGACGCTCACCCCCACGAGGCGCACACCCGGGGTCGGGTCGAGCTCGGCCAGGAGCGCGGACGCCGTCCGGGCGATCGCCGGGCCGTCGTCGACGGTGGCGGCCAAGGTCGACGAGCGGGTCACGGTGCGGAAGTCGGCGAAGCGGACCTTGAGGGTGACCGTGCGGCCGGCCCGCCCCGCCCGGCGCAGCCGCCAAGCCACGGCGTCGGCCATGCGCACGATCTCGGGGGCGAGGCTCGACCGCTCGTGGTGGTCGCGGGCGAACGTCTCCTCCTGGCCGATCGATTTGACCTGCTGGTCGGGTTCGACGGGGCGGGTGTCGATCCCGCGGGCGAGCTGGGCGAGCTGGCGGCCGTGGGCCTTCCCCAGCGCGGAGACGAGCGTCTCGGGAGGCAGCGCGGCGATGTCGCCGACGGTCCGAACGCCGAGCCGCTCGAGCCGGGCCAGCGTCGCCGGGCCGACCCCCCACAGCGCCCGGGCCGGCAGGGGGTGGAGGAAGGCGAGCTCCTCGCCTGGCGCGATCTCGCGGACGCCCTCCCCGACGACCGGTCCGTCGGTCGACGCCCGCGGCTTGGCGGCCTCGGATGCCAGCTTGGCCAGCATCTTCGAGGGCGCCACGCCCACCGAGCAGCTCAAGCCCTCCCGGGCCCGCACCTCGTCACGGATCCGGTGGGCGACGGCGAGCCCGCCGCTGACGTCGAGGAACGCCTCGTCGAGGCTGACGGGCTCGACCAGGGGGGTGAACGACCGGAAGATCGCCATCACCCGCTCGCTGACGGCCCGGTAGTGGGCGTGGTCGCCGGGCAGGAACACCGCGTGGGGACAGAGTCGGCGGGCCCGAGCGCTGGCCATGGCCGAGTGGATCCCGTAGGCGCGCGCCTCGTAGCTGGCCGCCGCCACGACCCCCCGGGCACCGGTGCCACCCACGACGACGGGACGGCCGCCGAGCTCGGGTCGGCGGAGCAGCTCGACCGACACGAAGAAGGCGTCCATGTCGACGTGCAGGATCGTCCGCGCACGCCGACCCGACGGGTCCGGCGCGTGGCGGCTCACGACGTCACACCGGGTGCACCGTGGCGGTGCGGAAGTCGTCGCCGTGAACCCGGTAGCGGAAGCGCCGATGGCCCTGCCAGCGGTCGGCCAGCCAGGCGGCGAGCGGCTCGCTGACCCACCGATGGCAGCCCTCGAGGTGCCCGGCGCAGGCGTCGGGGGCGACGTAGGCGGCGTCGACCACGATCCCGTCCGGGTCGTCGACGTGGAGCCGGCCGGCGTGCTCGACGGCGAGGTGGGCCTCGACCCGGAGCCGCCAACCGAGGCCCGGCGCCAGCACCTCGACCTCGTAGACGGGGCCCCGCCACTGCGACACCACGACGCCGGTCTCCTCGGCGACCTCGCGGGTGAGCCCGTCGATCAGCGTCTCGCCGGCATCGATCACGCCGCCGGGCGGGGTCCAGTCGTGCTGGCCGCTGCGCCGCCGGTTGCGGACGAGGAGCAGCCCGCCGTCGGGCGGACTCAGGATCAGGCCACCTCCCACGAGCCACTCCCGCATCCGGCCAGTCTGGCACCACCGCACCCCCCAGCCCCGCGGTAGCCACCTATCCTCAGCTCGATGCCCGAGCCCCAGCCCCGTCCGCCCGACGGTGAGGACGTCGCCGGCTACGCCCCGAGCGCCCTCCCGTCGCGGGCGGCCCGCATCCTGGCGTTCGCGTCCATCCTCGTGGGCGGGCTGACGGGCGGGCTGATCGGCTGGGCGCTCGTCGACCTGCCGGCCGACGACGGCTCGGGGCTGCTCGCCGCCCTGGCGGGGCTGGCGGGAGCGGTCATCGGCGCCGGCGGGGTCGCCGTGGTCGCCACCCTGGCGCTGCGGGCCATGGGCGAGTGGCGCACGATCGAGCACCAACGGGGCGAGAGCCGCGACAGCTCGGGCGCATAGAAATCAAAAACCGTCAGCCGAAGCGCAGGCGGCGGAACGCCTCGGCGTGCTCGACGCCGACCTGGGCGCCCGACTCGGCCGTGCGGGCGCGCAGCAGCTCCGCCACGAGGGACGGGTCCCCGCCCACCCGGCTCTCGTGGCACTGCACGGCGGCGACCTTGAGATCCAGCGAGTCGGAGATGTCGATCCACACCTCGGGCTCGTAGGTCCCGGACAGCAGCAGGGCGCCGATCTGGTGCGGCGGGCCGGCCTCCGGGAAGTACAGCGGGCTCGCGGCCGCCGGGGCCACGGCGTCGACCACGGCCCAGCCGACCTCGCGGTGGTCCCGGTGGTTCACGTAGGAGTCACCGAAGAAGGTCGCGGTGGGGTCCGGGCAGATCACGACCTCGGGCCGATGGACGCGCACGAGCCGGACGATCTGGCCGCGCAGGGCGAGGTCGTTGCTCACCTCGCCGTCCGGCAGGCCCAGCCGGTCGACACCGGCGAGCCCGAGAACCTCGGCGGCGGCGTCGACCTCACCGGCGCGGCGCTTGGTCAGGACCGCCGGGTCCATGGTGGGGTCGGGCGAGCCCTTGTCGCCGGCGTTGACGATCACGAGCCGCACCTCGGCACCGGCGCGTCCCCAGTGGGCGAGCGTGCCGCCGCAGGAGACCTCGGGGTCGTCGGGGTGGGCGTACACGGCCAGCACCCGGGCCGGTGTCTCGGCGAGCAGGGTCGGCGGGGGCTGCGACATCTGCACCTACGGTGCCCGCCGGATGGCCTCGACCGCCCGCCGCACGCCGGCGTCGTCGACGTCGAGGTGCGTCACGAACCTCACCGTCTCCGGGCCGAGGGTCACGGCCCGGACACCCTCGTCCGCCAGCCCCGCCAGCAGGCTCGCGGGGTCCGGGTGCCGGAACAGCACGACGTTGGTCTCCACTTCCTTGGGGTCGCAGCCGGCGTCGGGCCAGCGCTCGGCCACCGCCTCGGCCAGAGCCCGGGCGCGGGCGTGGTCGTCGGCCAGGCGCTCCACCATCGTCTCGAGGGCCACCAGCCCGGCCGCCGCCACGATCCCCACCTGCCGCATCCCGCCCCCCAGGCGCTTGCGTTCGAGGCGCGCCCGGGCGATCAGGTCGAACGGGCCCGCCAGGAGCGAACCGATCGGCGCGCCCAGACCCTTGGAGAGGCAGACGGTCACCAGGGTGGCCGGGGCCGCCAGCTCGGCGAGCGCCACGCCGGTGGCCACCGCGGCGTTGGGCAGCCGGGCTCCGTCCAGGTGCACGGGCACCCCGGCGGCGGCCACGGCCTCGAGGCGCTCCGGGGGCCAGGGCCGCCCGCCCGACGCCAGGTGCGTGTTCTCGGCGACCACCGCACCGGGCGGCGGCCAGCGGTGCTCGCTGGCGGCCACCAGGTGGCGCACCTCGGCGGGGTCGAGGGTGCCGTCGTCGTCGTCCACCACGTGGAGCTGGGCGGCCTGGTTCACCCCGAAGGCCCCGCCCTCGTGGGTCACGACGTGCTGCCGCCGGCCAGCGACGACCAGGGAGCCGGGGCCGGCGAGCACCCGCATTGCGATCTGGTTCGCCATCGTGCCCGACGGCACGAACACCGCGTCGTCCTTGCCGACGCGCTCGGCGAACACGCGCTGGAGGTGATTGACGGTGGGGTCGTCGCCGAAGCCGTCGTCGCCCACCTCGGCCTCGGCCATCGCCCGGCGCATCGCAGGCGTCGGGCGGGTCACGGTATCGCTGCGCAGATCCACGGTCCCGGACGGCCACGCGTTGGTGCTCACGTCGGCACGGTACCGTCACCCATCATGACCGCGGCCGCGCCGGCGCCGGATCCCGGCGAGCTCGTCGAGCTGGCCGTCGGCGCCGCCGAGCGGGCGGTCGACCTGTTGGTCGACGGCCTGGGCCGCGCCCGCGCCACGGTCGAGACGAAGTCCACGGCCACCGACATGGTGTCGGAGATGGACCGCGCGTCCGAGGAGCTCATCACGTCGACGCTCCTCGGCGCCCGTCCCGGCGACGGGCTGATGGCCGAGGAGGGCGGCGCCTCGCTCGGCACCAGTGGGCTGCGCTGGGTGATCGATCCCCTCGACGGCACGACCAACTACCTCTACGGCCATCCGGGGTGGGCGGTGTCGATCGCCGCCGAGGACGCCACCGGGGTCGTGGCCGGCGTGGTCGCCGACCCCATGCACGACGAGGTCTTCACCGCCGCCCGGGG
This sequence comes from Acidimicrobiales bacterium, assembly GCA_035641055.1. GTDB lineage: Bacteria > Actinomycetota > Acidimicrobiia > Acidimicrobiales > VFJN01 > DASQUK01. The sequence continues at coordinate 10,715 of DASQUY010000177.1, forward strand.
CCGGGGGGCGCAGCGCAACGGGGAGCCGATCGCCTGTCCCCACCACGGCGACCTGGCGACGGCGCTGGTCGCCACCGGCTTCGGCTACGCCGCCGAGCGCCGGCGCGCCCAGGCCGAGGTGCTCGTCGGCCTCCTCCCCCGCGTCCGTGACATCCGGCGGATGGGCGCCGCTGCCGTGGATCTGTGCTCGGTGGCGTGCGGCCGCGTCGACGCCTACTTCGAGCGGGGGCTGGCGTGGTGGGACCTGGCGGCCGGTGCGCTGGTCGCTCGCGAGGCCGGGGCACTCGTGGACTCGATCGACGGGGAGTCGCCGCGTGCCGGACCCGACGCCGGCTCGATCCTGGCGGCCGGCCCCGGCCTGTTCACCACGCTCCGTGCCCTGCTGCGCTCGCTCGGCGCCCACGGGGTGCTCTGAGACCCAGGGCTGCGAAGTCTTCACCGGATCGCAATCGTCTCGCGCCCCGCACCGTCACGACCCGACGGCATCCTTGCCCAGATATGTCCGCCGCATACACCGGGCCACCGGCGGACACTCCGCCGGCCGGCCGCGGCGGGGTGTCCGCCGCCACAACCCGGTCGCCGCTCACCGTCACGTCCGACGGGTCCGCCGTCGTCATCGCCGTCGAGCAGTGCCTCGACGAGCCCACCGGTCTGGCGCTGATCGACGCCTCCACCGCCGCCGTCGACACCGGCCCGACCCGCCTCGACATCGATCTGCGAGGCATCGACTCGTTCACCGAGACCGGGGCGCAGGCCCTCGTGGCCTGCCGCACCCTGGGCTCCAAGCTGCCGGAGGGCCTCCACTACCGCACGGGGCGCGGACCCGGCCGCGAGGCGCTGCTTGCCGCCTATCGGGACGCCGACACCGGGTCCTTCGAGTTGTAGCTTCTTATATGTGGCCACACGGATCCTGGCGGTCGAAGACGACGAGCGCATCCGCACCGCGGTCAAGCTGGCGCTCGAGGACGAGGGCTGGTCGGTCGAGGAGACCGAGACCGGCGAGGAGGCGCTGAACGCCTTCCAGCGCCAACCCTCCGACGTCGTGCTCATCGACATCATGCTCCCCGGCATCGACGGCTTCGACGTCTGCCGGGCGATCCGTCGCAGCTCCGATGTGCCGATCGTCATGGTCACGGCCCGGGCCGACACCCACGACGTGGTGGCAGGGCTCGAGGCCGGCGCCGACGACTACCTCACCAAGCCGTTCGCTCCCAAGGAGCTCTCGGCGCGCATCCGCGCCCTGCTGCGCCGCATCCGTGCCACCGACGCCGGCAGCACCCACCTGCGGTTCGGCGACCTCGAGGTCATCCCCGACGAGGGCGTCGTGCGTCGGGGCGGCGAGGAGATCCACCTGACCAAGACCGAGTTCCGCCTCCTGGTGGAGCTGGCGTCGAGCCCCGGCCGGGTGTTCAGCCGCGAGGTGCTGCTGGAGCGCGTGTGGGGCTACGGGTACTTCGGCGACGGTCGCCTGGTCGACGTGCACGTGCGGCGGCTGCGCACCAAGGTCGAGGCCGACCCCGCCAACCCCCGTCACGTGGTCACGGTGCGGGGCCTCGGCTACAAGCTTCAGGCGTAGACGTGACAGTGCCGGGGGCGCAGTGAGGCGCTTGTTCCCCCGCCTGGGCCTTCGAGCCCGCATCACGATCGCCTTCGCCGTCGGCGCCCTGCTCATATCGGCGGTGTTGGCCAGCGCCACCCTGGGCCTGACCCGTCGGAACCTGCTCGACCAGCGGGAGTCCAGCGCCACGGCAGGCACGTTCACCAACGCCCAGAACGTGCGCCGGGGGTTGGAGTCCGAGCGGGAGGACATCCAGGTGATGCTGTCCGAGCTGCCGACCCGCAGCGGGTCCAACCCCCTCCTGCTCTTCCGAGGGAGGTCGTTCGCCCCGGGGGCCGAGGTTGGGGGCGACGACCTCCCGGAGGATCTGATCGAGCTCGTGTCCTCGGGGGAGCCGGCGCGCATGCGCTTCGAGCTCGGCGGCGAGACGCAGCTGGCAGTCGGCGTGCCGCTCCAGTCGGTCGAGGACGCTTACTACTTCGAGGTCGTGCCGCTCGCCGACCTGGAGGACACCCTCGAGTCGATCACCGTCTCGCTGCTGGCGGCGGCGTTGCTCACCACGCTGGCGGGCGCGGCGGTGGGCTGGTGGGCCGCCCGGCGTGTCCTCCGCCCGCTCGGCGGCATCGGCGAGGCGGCGCAAGCCATCGCCGCCGGCCGGCTCGACACCCGAGTCGAGGCCAGCGAGGACGCCGACCTGGCGCCGCTCGCCGACTCGTTCAACGAGATGGCCGTCGCCCTCGAGGAGCGCATCCAGCGCGACGCCCGCTTCGCGTCCAACGTGAGCCACGAGCTGCGGTCGCCCCTCATGACCCTGTCGGCGTCGATCGAGGTCATGCGGAACCAGCGCGACGAGCTGCCCGAGCGGGCCAAGGCCGCGCTCGACCTCATGGGAGCGGACGTCGACCGGTTCCAGCACCTCGTCGAGGACCTGCTCGAGATCTCGCGCTTCGACGCCGGCGTCATGCACCTCGACCTGGAGGAGGTCCACCTGGCCGAGCTGGTCATGCAGGCGGTGACCTCGTCGACCGAAACGGACGTGCCGATCGACATCGATTCCGACCTCGCGGGAGTGGTGGTCAAGGCCGATAAGCGTCGCCTCGTGCGCGTGATCGCCAACCTGCTCGACAACGCCAGCAAGCACGGAGGGGGCGCCAGCCGGGTGCAGCTCCGCAAGAACGGCGACAGCGTGCTGATCGCCGTGGAGGACTGCGGGCCCGGGGTGCCCGCCGAGGACCGGGAGGCGATCTTCCACCGCTTCAGCCGCGGGTCGCGGGCCGGCCGGCGGCTCGACGTCGACGGCGTCGGCCTGGGGCTGTCGCTCGTCGCCGAGCACGTGCGCCTGCACGGCGGCGCCGTCCGGGTGGAGGACCGCGCCGACGGCCAGTCGGGTGCCCGGTTCGTGATCGAGCTCCCCGCGGAGGCGTCGTGATGCGCGCCGGGCGGAGAGCAGCGCTGGGCCTGCTGCTCGGCTCCGTGGTCGTGGCCGGCTGCGGCGTGCCCGTGGACGACGATCCCCGGGCCATCTCCCGCGAGAACGTGCCCGAGGGGGTGATCACCGACAGCACGCCCACGACCAACCCCGAGTTCACCGCCGCGGCCGAGATCTACCTCGTCCGGTCCTCGGAGGAGGACGCCCGGCTGGTTCCCGTCGACCGCCGCGTCGGCGTCGACAGCGAGGGGGCGGCGCCGGGACCGGCGAGCGTGCTGGAGGCCCTGCTCGAGGCGACGCCGACCGAGGAGGAGCAGAACGAGGGCATCACCACCCAGATCCCGAGCGACACCCAGCTGGCCTCCCCGCCCGAGGACCCGGTGGACGGGACCCTGGTCGTCAACCTGACGAGCGGGATCTTCGAGGCGCAGGGCACCCCGCTGATCACCGCCTTCGGGCAGATCACCTGCACGGTCGTGCGAGGGCTGGGCGACGTGGACGCGGTGACCTTCGAGGTCGACGGCGAGCCCCGGGAGGTCCCGGCCGGCCGGCAGGGCGCCCTCACCGACGACCCGGTGACCTGCGTCGGCGGCTATGGACACCTGCTGCGCTGAGGGTTTCAGCCGAAGAAGGTCTCCGCCACCTCGTAGAGCGTGGGGTCGAGCAGCTTGAGCTCGGCCGTGCCCTCGCTGAGCGGCACCCGCACGATCTCGCCCGCCCGCAGCGCCACCATCGTGCCGAAGTCCCCGTCGTGCACGGCATCGATGGCACCGATGCCGAAGCGCGTCGCCAGCACCCGGTCGAAGGCGGTGGGGGTACCGCCACGCTGGATGTGGCCGAGCACGATGGCGCGGGTCTCGTAACCGGTGCGCTCCTCGATGGCGGCGGCGAGCTGGTGGCCGATGCCGCCGAGCCGGGCGTGGCCGAAGGCGTCAACCTCCCCGGAGGCCGTGGCGAGCGCGCCGCCGGCGGGCTGCGCCCCCTCGGCGACGACGACGATCGAGGCGTAGCGACCACGCGCGTGTCGCCTCTGGATGACCCCACACACCTCGTCCAGGTCGAAGGGTCGCTCGGGGACCAGCACCATGGTGGCCCCGCCGGCGATCGCCGACCAGGCGGCGATGTGGCCGGCGTGGCGGCCCATCACCTCCACGACCATCACGCGATCGTGCGACTCGGCCGTGGTGTGGAGGCGGTCGATGGCGTCGACGCACACCTGCACGGCGGTGTTGAACCCGAAGGTCAGCTCCGTCGCCGACAGGTCGTTGTCGATGGTCTTGGGCACGCCGACGATCGCCAGGCCGTCCGCGGCCAGGCGGGTCGCCACGCCCAGGGTGTCCTCGCCCCCGATGGCGACGAGGGCGTCGACGCCGTTGTCGGCCAGGGTCGCCTTCACCCTCTCGGGCGCGCCGTCGACCTTGTACGGGTTCGTGCGCGAGGAGCCGAGGATCGTGCCGCCGCGGGGCAAGGTGCCCCGGAACGACTCGATCGACAGCTTGACGACGTCGCCCTCCACGGCCCCCCGCCAGCCGTCGCGCACGCCCACCAGCTCGTCGCCGTAGACGGCCTCGCCCTTGCGCGCCACGGCCCGCATCACGGCGTTCAACCCCGGGCAGTCGCCGCCGCCCGTCAGCATCGCCACGCGCACGCGCGTCACACTACCGAGCCATGTCCGTGGTGATCGCGCTAGACGCCGGGACCACCGGCGTGCGGAGCTTCGCCGTGCGTGAAAGCGACGGCTCCCCCGCCGGCTACGCCTACCGGGAGTTCCCCCAGCACTTCCCCCGTCCCGGATGGGTGGAGCACGACCCGGTCGACATCTGGGACGCCGCCACCGCCACGCTGTCCGAGCTCACGGCACGCCTGGACGGCGAGCCGGTGGCGGCGCTCGGCATCGCCAACCAGCGCGAGACCGTCGTTGCCTGGGACCGCCGGACCGGCGCGCCGCTGCACCGCGCGCTGGTGTGGCAGGACCGGCGGACGTCGGCGCGCTGCGACGAGCTGCGGGAGGCCGGCTGGCTCGACCGGGTGCGGACGACGACGGGCCTGGTGCTCGATCCCTACTTCTCGGCCACCAAGGTCGAGTGGCTGCTCACCGAGGGCGGCGTGCCGCTGGGCCCGGACACGGCGCTGGGCACCGTCGACAGCTGGCTGCTGTGGAACCTGACGGGCGGGCCGGACGGCGGCGTGTTCGCGACCGAGCCCTCCAACGCCAGCCGCACGATGCTGTTCGACGTCCGGGACCGGGCGTGGTCGGCGGACCTGGCCGACCTGTTCGGTGTGTCGCTCTCGGCGCTGGCCGAGGTCCGCCCCTCGGGCGGGCGGTTCGGGGTGACCGGCGGCGGCCTGCCTGTGCCGTCCGGGCTGCCGGTGTCCGGCATCCTCGGGGACCAGCAGGCGGCGCTGTTCGGGCAGGCGTGCCTCACCCCCGGCCTCACCAAGAACACTTACGGGACCGGCAGTTTCGTGCTCATGAACGTCGGCGAGGCGTACCCCGACCCGGTCGAGGGCCTGCTCACCACCGTGGCGTGGACCATGGAGGGGCAGCCGGGTGCCACCTATGCCCTCGAGGGGTCGATCTTCGTGACAGGGGCCGCCATCCAGTGGCTGCGGGACGGCCTCGGCCTCATCCGCGACAGCCCCGAGATCGGTGCGCTGGCGGCGTCGTGCGCCGACGCCGGCGGTGTCGTGGTTGTGCCGGCGTTCACGGGGCTCGGGAGCCCGTGGTGGGACCCCTACGCCCGCGGCACGATCCTCGGCATCACCCGCGGGACGACGTCCGCGCACCTGGCCCGGGCCGTGGTCGAGGCGATGGCGTACCAGACCCGCGACGTGGTGGACACGATGGCGGCGGCCTCCGGCCAGACGGTGGGGGAGCTGCGGGCGGACGGCGGCGCCTCGGCCATGGACCTCCTCCTGCAGATCCAGGCCGACCAGCTCCAGGTGCCCGTCGCCCGTCCGGTGGTGCAGGAGACCACCGCCCTGGGCGCCGCCTGGCTCGCCGGCCTGGCCGAGGGTGTGTGGTCGACAGCGGCCGAGCTGGCCGCGGGGTGGGCCGTCGACCGGCGGGTC
>DASQUY010000178.1:0-4547 GCA_035641055.1 Acidimicrobiales bacterium
GTCGATGAACGCCCACGCCACGCGGTCGGCCAGGTCCGACGACAACATCGCCAGGTCAATGCGCATGCCCTGGTGCTTGGGGAAGGCTCCGGCCCGGTAGTCCCACCAACTGAACAGCCCCGGCTCGCCGGGGTATTGCTCGCGGAAGGCGTCGCGCAGCCCGAACGCCTTCAGCTCGGCGAGCGCCGCGCGCTCCTCGGGGGTGACGTGGGTGTCGCCTTCGAAGGCGCGGGGATCCCACAGGTCGATGTCGTCCGGCGCGACGTTGAAGTCGCCGCACACCGCCACTCCTACTCCCCCGACACCCGTCGACTCGGCCTCCAGGTGCGCCCGGAGGCGGGCGAGCCAGCGGAGCTTGTAACGGAAGTGCTCCGAGCCGACTTGGCGGCCGTTGGGCACGTACACCGACGACACGCGCACCCCGCCGCACGTCGCCGAGACGACACGGGCCTCGCGGTCGGGAGGTCCGCCGTCGGCAAACCCCGAGACCGCCTGGTCGAGTCCCACACGGCTGAGGATGGCCACGCCGTTCCAGCGCCCCTGCCCGTGGTGGACGCTGGCGTAGCCGCGGGCGTGGAAGTCGAGCGCCGGGAACGCGGCGTCGGTCGCCTTCGTCTCTTGCAGGCAGCAGACGTCAGGCCGGGCGGTGTCCAGCCACTCCCCGATGCGCCCCAGGCGCTCGGCGGTCAGGCCGTTGACGTTCCAGGTGGCGATCCGCACCCCGTCGGTCTATCGCTTCTGCCGAGCCGAGGTCTCCCTGGCACTCGGCGCCTTCTTGGCAGGTGCCTTCTTGGCCCGCGCCTTCTTGGCAGGCGCCGCCTTGGCCGCCGCCTTCTTCGTTGTCTTCTCCCTGGCCTTCTTCGCTGCCTTCTTCGCGGCCTTCTTCCCCGCCGACGCCTTCGCGGGCGCGGACGCCCGCTTGGCCGCCGCTTTGGGTGCCGGCTCCTCCTGGGCAGGCGCGGTCGCAGGCTTCCCGGCCGCCGGCACCTCGACGAGCCCCGGCAACGCCAGGTCAAGGCTCTCGCGGGACGGGTCGACGGCCGCCACGACGTATCGGCGCGTTTCGCCGGCCTGTAGGACCTCCTTGGCGCTGCGCGGGGCCGGATCGGCGAGGTACCGCAACGGCACGTAGCCACGCACACCTCCGCGCACCACGTACGCCCCGTGGGAGCCGAAGCGCTCGACCGTGGCCTCGACCTCGCTGCCCACCGGGTGATCGGCAACGAACGCGGCGTCGGCGGCCTGCTCGCTGGTCTGGGCCGCCTTGGCACCCTTCGCCGCCTTCGCCTTCGGCCTCTTCTGCTCCTTCGCCTTCTTCGGCTCCGCACCCGCCTTGGCGGCCTTGGCCCCCGCGGATGCCTTGGCGGCCTTCGCCGGCTTGGCCGCCTTCGTCGACGTGCCGGCCGCCTCCCGGGCCTCGCTCACCGAGCGCCGGCTCGTGGGGCCCCGCACCGGGGTCCGCTCCATGAACACCCAACCCACGTGCGGCACGGGCTTGCCGCCGATCAGCCGCCCCTTCTCGAAGAGCCACGGGTAGTCGCCGTGGAACTCCTGGAACGAGTCGTTGGACAGGATCGCGGCGTCGGCCCGGCGGGCGATCTGCAACACGAAGGCGTCGCCCCGCCCGATGGCACCCGCCGGCGGCGTGATCAGCTCGCCCGCCGCCACCGCCTCCTCGAACGTCCGGCGCTCCTTGGCCTCGATGCGGTTGGGGAACGTGGCATCGACCACGACGGTCACGATCCCGGGCCCGTACTCCTCGATGAACGCCCGCACGGCCGCGTCCAGCTGGGTGAGACTCGGGGTCTCCCGTCCCTCCGTGGCGATGTTGGACCCGTCGACGACGACGTGCTTCAACATGTGGCCAGCATTCAACCAGCATCGGTGTCAGACGACAGGCACCCCCGCCGCCTCGCCGGTACGGTGCCAGGGATGTCGACCGCCGCCGACGACCCGACCGCCGAGGTCACCGACCTCCTGCAACACCTGGTCCGCAACGCATGCGTCAACGACGGCACCCGGGAGTCCGGCAACGAGAAACGCAGCGCCGATGTGCTGGCGGCGTACCTCGACGAGCCAGGGATCGACCTCGAGCGCTTCGAGCCGGCACCCGGGCGCACCAGCCTTGTGGCCCGCGTCGAGGGGAGCCGGCCCGCGGCACCGACACTGATGCTCATGGGCCACACCGACGTCGTCCCCGCCAACCCCGCCGGCTGGCGGCGGGACCCGTTCGGGGGCGAGCTGGTCGACGGGGAGGTCTGGGGCCGGGGCGCCATCGACATGCTCAACCTCACGGCCTCGATGGCGGTCGCCACCCGCCGCCTGGCCGCCAGCGGGTTCCGGCCCGAGGGCACCCTCGTTTACCTGGCGGTGGCCGACGAGGAGGCGCTCGGGACCTGGGGCGCCCACCACCTCGCCCGCCACGAGCTCGACGCCGTGGGCGCCGACTACGTCATCACCGAGTCGGGCGGCATCCCCGTGTCGGGCGGCGACGGCGACCTGCGGCTCCCGGTGCTGGTGGGCGAGAAGGGGTCGTGCTGGTGCACGCTGCGGGTGACAGGCACCCCGGGCCACGCGTCACAGCCGTACGCCACCGACAACGCCCTCGTGACCGCCGCGGCCGTCGTGGACCGCCTGGCCACCCACCAGCCCGAGACCCGCATCCACGACACGTGGCGGCGCTTCCTCGAAGGGCTGGCGCTCCCCGACGACGTCGCGGGCCCGCTGCTCGACCCCGACCGCCTGGTCGACGCCCTCGCCGACCTGCCGGTGGCCATGGCCCGGCAGTTCCACGCGTGCACGCACACCACCATCGCCCCGACCGTGGTCCAGGGCGGCACCAAGACCAACGTCATCCCCGACCAGGTGGACGTACAGCTCGACATCCGCACCCTGCCCGGCCAGACCCTGGCCGACGTGCGGGAGATGCTCGACGAGGCGCTGGGCGACCTCGCCGGCCGGGTCGAGATGGTTGCCGCCCACGACGATGCCTCCACCGAGTCCCCCGTGGACACACCGCTCTGGGACACGCTCGCTCGCACCACGCAGGCCTTCTACGGCGGCAGCCACCTCGTGCCCATGCTCAGCGTCGGCGCCACCGACGCCCGCTTCTTCCGACGCCTCGGCGCCACGGCCTACGGATTCGGGCTGTTCAGCCAGAAGCTCACCTTCGAGGACTACGGCCGCATGTTCCACGGCGACGACGAGCGGGTCGATGTCGAGTCCCTGCGCCTGTCCACCGAGCTGTGGGAGGCAGTGGCACGGGATCTTCTCGTCGGCTGAGGCCCGGCGGTGCCCCGCGGCCGCTACAGGAGATGGCCGGCCGTGAACGCCAGGCTGGCCAGGGCCGTCACCAGCCCCGTGCCCCAGATGACGATGGATCGCACGAACAAGGCCAGCTGTTGGTGGGTGGCCGCCAGCTGTTGATGCACGGCGGCCACCTGTCGGTTCACGGCCGCGATCTCTTGGTGCAAGGCAGCAAGCATCCGCTGCTCGGCGGCCTCGATCCGCTGCTCGGCGGCCTCGATGCGCTGGGTCAGCTCGATGCGCAGATGGTCGAGCTCGCGGTTCGTCACGACGTCAGCCCACCCCACGGGCGGTAGCAGCTCCATCGCGGTCTCGGCGTTGTCCACGCCGAGCACCTCCTCGAACGTGTCGTACAACCTGAGGGCGGCCCCAGGCTAGCCCTCAGCGCGGGTCGAAGGATGCGGCGATCCGGTCCGCCATCGGGCGCGTGCTCGACAGGTCGGTGGTCCAGAACGTGAGCCGCCACAGCTCGTCGGCATGAATGACGAAGTAGCGGATCGCATCGACGCGGGGTGCGGGATCTTCGAGCTCCAGCCAGGCGATCTCGCCCACGACCGAGTCCAGGCGACCCTCGGCGCCGTAGGTCGCTCCCCCGGGGAAGTCGCGGGCCGCCTGCAGCACGTTCGGGTAGGTGAGACCCACGAGGCCGCTGCGACCCTCGACGACGAGCATGTCGGGCATCCACGGCTCGAGGCCGAGCACCTGACTGCCGTCCACCGCGACGACCTGCGTCTGCGGCGTGATGAAGATCTCGATGAACTGGGTGACCTTGGTGGCCCGGTTGCGGCTGTCCGGGAACATCGCGGCGCCGGTCGCGCGCGCGTCACCGCTGAAGGCCGCGTGGACCCACTGCGCCGGAAGCTCCGCCCGGAAGCTCGCGTCAGGGGCCGCGACCGGCCGCCACTCCGGCGGTGCGGTCGTCGTCGGGGCGGTCGTGGTCGTCGTGGTGGTTGTGGTCGTCGCCGGCGCCGTGGTGGTGCTCCCGGATGCCCCGCTGGCGGCGGCCACCCGGTCGCCCGCCTCCCCCGGGTCGGCCTCCTCGACAGCGAACGCCGGCACCGCCACCAGCGCCGCCACGCCGACCACGCTGGCCAGCACCGCCATCACGGCGTGCGCTCGCCCCCAACTCCCCGACCCGTCCCCCCGGCCCATAGGCTCCGCAGGATATGCAGCGCCTGTCGGTCCGTGCCGTGATCTTCGACTTCGGGGGCGTGATCCTCACGAGTCCGTTCGCGGCCTTC
>DASQUY010000179.1:0-2558 GCA_035641055.1 Acidimicrobiales bacterium
ACTCCGATCCCTACGGCTTCACCCTGCGGCTGCGCGTGGAGACGCTGGCTTCGGGCGGAGAAGCCGTGCTCCGCGGCGAGGACCGCCGCAACCTCTTCCTCCATCGCGACGCCGATCTGCTGCCCGGCTTCCCCCGCTCGCTCCCGAGCGACGGCGAGTCGTCGCCGGTCTTCGCCGACCTCGACGGCGACAACCGCAACGAGCTGGTGGTGGCCACCGCGGACGGCGTGGTCCATGCCTTCAAGCCCGACGGGAGCGAGGCGCCCGGCTGGCCCGTGCGCGGCGACCGGCTCCCGCTCCACACCGGAGCGCCCGCGTTCAGCAGCGGCGCGGTGTCGCCCGACGCCAGTCGCGGGGCGTTCCTCGCCTCGCCCGCCGTCGGCGATCTCGACGGCGACGGCGTGCCCGAGGTGGTGGCGGCGGACTTCGAGGGGCGCGTCTACGCGTGGACCGCGGAGGGCCGCCGACTCTGGAGGCGGACCACGCGGGTGGAGTGGTCCGGCCGGCCGCTGCGCCCCTTCGACGAGGCACGCAAGGGCGAGCGCAACAGGACCCAGCGCGGCTTCATCGGCTCCCCGGTGCTGGCCGACCTCGACCTGGACGACCGCCTCGAGGTGGTGGCAGCGGCGATGGACCGGCACGTCTACGCGTGGCGCGCCGGCGGAGGGCCGGTGCCCGGCTTCCCGGCGCTCGTGGTGGACAGCTCAAAGGTCGCCTCGGTCGATCCGGCCACGCATCAGGTGACGTTCAACGAGCGGGCCGGCGAGTCGCTGATGCAAGGGGCGATCGTGAACACGCCGGCGGTCGGCGACCTGACCGGCGACGGCAGGCCCGAGATAGTCGTCGGGACGAACGAGGAGTACTCGGTGAACGCCCCGGGCGAGGGAGGCCTCAACGCCGACAACGTCGAGATGCGGGCCCTGGAGCAGGCCGCCGGCGCGACCGGCGTGCTCGACCCGGCGCACTCGCGCGTGTACGCGCTCGACGCGGCCGGCCGCGTGCTCGAGGGCTGGCCGGCGAAGATCGGAAAGCTCACGGCCGAGCTGCTCCCGATCGTCGGCGAAGGCATCACCGGTTCGCCGGTGATCGGCCCGGCGGAGTGCGCGGGCGGCGGGCCCGGCGGGGCGGGCTCCGGCTCGGATGCCGCGGGGGGCGCGCGGGGCGGGGCGGGCTCCGGCTCGGATGCCGCGGGCGGCGGGCCCGGCGAGGCGGGCTCCGGCTCGGATGCCGCGGGGGGCGCGCGGGGCGGGGCGGGCTCCGGCTCGTATGCCGCGGGCGGCCCTGCGGCGGTCGGCGCCATGCCCGACGCGGGCCTCGGCTACCTGCTTCGGCCCGACGGCGACTCCTGCCTCGGGAGCGGGCCCGACGGCCGGGACCGCGTGGTGGACACGGTGCCGCCCGCTGGCCTGGTGCAGGACACGCCGGCCTTCCCGGCGGTGGGCCACCCCGCCTTCGGCGAGTTCGGCGGCGGCCTGTCCTTCCTTGCGCCGGCCGCCGGCCTGCGGCGGGCGCTCGACGCCGCGGTCAACGAGTTCCAACAGGGATCGCAGGACTTCGTGGGCGCGTGGAGCACGCGCGACGGGCGCTTCCGGCCCGGGTTTCCCGCGGTGGTCAACGACCTGCAGTTCCTGACCGGGCCGTCGGTGGCGGACCTCGACGGCCAGGCCGGGGAAGAGGTGATCGGAGGGACCGCGTCGCAGGACCTTTACGCGCTGGCCGCCGACGGCCGGCCGCTCTCGCGCGCCTGGCCGAAGCTGACGTCGGACTGGATGGTCGCCAACCCGCTGATCGGGTCGTTCGGGGGCTCCGACCGAAAGGTCGTGGTGGCTCTGACCCGCTCGGGCACGATGCTCGCGTACCGGACGGACGCGCCGGCGTGCTCACCGTCCTCCTGGCCACGATTCCACCACGACGAGGCGAACTCGGGGGACATGCGGCGCGACGCGACGCCGCCGGGGCGGCCGACAGCGCTGCGCCTCGTTGGTGGCCGCTTGCGGTTCGCGTCGCCGGGCGACGACCTGTTGTGCGGGCGCCCCGCGGCCTACGAGGTGTCGACGGGCGGCGCGTTCGCCCGGGCGGGCTCTGCGCCCGTCGACGGCGGCGAGACCGCGTCGGTCCCGGTGCCGGCCGCGTCGCGGCGGATCAGCGTGCGGGCGGTCGATGAGCAGGGCAACGAGGGTAGGCCCGAGACGTTGCGGCTGCCCTGACGGCGCCCCTTTTTCGAGTGTGGGCCGTCTGATGCACCTATACGGTGGTCCAGACGGCCCACACTCGGCGCCTCCCACCGACCGTCGACTTTGTTGCCGTCACGCGGACGAACTCGACGCTCGGTGCTTCGGCCAGGGCGACTGGGGCCGCGGCGGCTGCGCGGCGCTTCGGGCTAGGACGGCGGCTGGCGCGGGCAGTTCGGGCCGCTGCACGGCGGCGGCTGCCGGGGCGGCTCGCGTGGCGGCTCGGCCGGCGGCGGTGGCTCGGCGGGCAGCTCGGGCGGGGGCGGGGGCGGTTCCGGGATCGTTGGCGTGGGCGGAGGCGGCGGCGGCTCCGGCGTGATCTCCGGC
>DASQUY010000180.1:0-7989 GCA_035641055.1 Acidimicrobiales bacterium
ACGGCGCCCGCTACGAAGACATCTCGGTGCATCACCTGGGCTGACCGAGATCGTCGTAGGGATTCCCGCCGATCCTCGCCGGCTCACGGCGAGGGTGCTTGCGACGAACTAGCGTTCGAAACTACAGTGGTGTGGTTCCCATCCACGAAAATGTCACACCCGCTCTCTACTGTCGAGGGGCAAGCAGTCGGAGCCAGCCGGGGCGCCAGCTCCCCGAGATCGCTACGGGTCACCGGTCACAGGATCGACCCGCTGCCGCTACCCGCAAGCCGCAACCCCGCTGCACGAAAGGACCAATCCGGTGGATCGACAGAAGAACCTCGAGATGGCCGTCAGCCAGATCGAGAAGCAGTACGGCAAGGGCTCGATCATGCGCATGGGCGAGAAGGGCACGATGGCCATCGAGGCCGTGCCCACGGGGGCCCTGGCGCTCGATCTGGCCCTGGGCGTGGGCGGCCTTCCCCGGGGCCGCATCACCGAGATCTACGGGCCCGAGTCGTCGGGCAAGTCCACCCTGGCGATGCACGTCGTGGCCGAAGCCCAGCGCAACGGCGGCATCTGCGCCTACGTCGACGCCGAGCACGCGCTCGATCCGGTCTACGCCAAGGCGATCGGCGTCGACATCGACGAGCTGCTCATCTCGCAGCCCGACACCGGCGAGCAGGCGCTCGAGATCGCCGACATGCTCGTGCGCTCCGGGGCCATCGACGTGGTGGTCATCGACTCGGTGGCCGCCCTCACCCCCAAGGCCGAGATCGAGGGCGAGATGGGCGACGCCCACGTCGGCCTCCAGGCCCGCCTCATGTCCCAGGCCCTGCGCAAGCTCACCGCCAACCTCAACAAGTCCGACACCATCGCCGTCTTCATCAACCAATTGCGGGAGAAGATAGGCGTGATGTTCGGCTGCTGTAGTTCTAACACTCGTGTCACACTGGCCGATGGCTCGCAAGAAGAGATCGGCAAGATCGTCAACCAGAAGCTGCCGGTCGAGGTGCTCACCTACGACCATGAACGGGGGGAGATCGTCCCCCGACCGGTCACCAATTGGTTCGACAACGGCCGCACGGATCGCTTCTTGACCTTCACCGTGGCGAAGCCGAGCGGGAACGGTCGGTCGCAGTTCGCCTGCACGCCGAATCACAAGGTCATGACCCCGGGAGGCTGGCGCGAGGCCCAGGAGCTGCAGGTGGGTGACCGGGTGCTGCAGTCGGTGACACATCGTCTCTCCGACTTCCAGTGGCAGGTCGTGCTCGGCGGCCTCATGGGCGACGGGGCGTTGTCGCCATCGAGAAGCGGGCATGCCGCACGGTTCCGCTGGGGCCACGGCGCGAAGCAGGTCGCCTACGGCGACTGGAAGGCGTCCTTGTTCGCCAACGTGGGCGTCAGCCGGTCGACGAACACCAAGGGAGCCGTGTTCCACGATGTCCAGCCGCTCCCCGAGCTAGCCGAGCTGCGGCGGGCCGTTTACGTCGGCGACAAGAAGGTGTTCAGCGACGACTACCTCAAGCGGCTGACGCCGCTGTCGCTCGCCGTCTGGTACATGGACGACGGTTCGTTCGCACTGCGCAGCCAGGGCAAGCAGGCGCGTACCGAGGGTGGGAGCGGCCGTGCCGAGATCTGCGTCGAGGCGATGGAGCCGACCACGCGCCAGCGAGTGCGTGACTTCCTGGCGGACACGTGGGGTATCGATGCGAAGCTCACAGCACGGGGGAAGGGCCAGAAGGTGGTGCTGCAGTTCTCTCGCGCGGAGACCGACAAGCTCCACGCGCTCGTGGCACCGTTCGTTCATCCGTCGATGGACTACAAGCTCCTGCCCCGTTTCCGCGGGCAGTTCGCAGTCGAGCCGGTGTTCGCGCCCGAGCGACACGAGCTGATGCCCCTGCCGATCACCAAGATCGGCGTGCGTCCGCCGTCCCGGAGCACGCACCGCTTCGACATCGAGGTTGCAGGGACGCACAACTACTTCGCCGACGGCGTGATGGTGCACAACTCACCGGAGACGACCCCTGGTGGCCGAGCCCTCAAGTTCTACTCGTCGGTGCGACTGGATATCCGGCGCATCGAATCGATCAAAGAGGGCGTCGAGGTCATCGGCAATCGCACGCGGGTCAAGGTGGTGAAGAACAAGTGCTTCGCCGCTGGAACGACGGTGTTCGACCCGGAGAGCGGCCTCACCCACCGCATCGAGGACATCGTCGAGAGGGGTGAGGGCAGCTCGGTCGTGGCCGCCGACAAGCTCGGGCAGCTGCAAGTTCGCCCGATCGTGCAGCGCTTCGACCAGGGCGAGGCCGAATGCGTCGGGCTGAAGCTAGGCGACGGTACCGAGCTGTGGGTGACCCCTGACCACAAGGTGCTCACCGACACGGGGTGGCGGGAGGCCGGGGAGATCGCCGTCGGTGACCGGGTGGCCAGGCCCCGGCAGTTCCTGGGCTTCGGCGACGCCGAGCCGGTGCCGCCGGACCACGCCCGGCTGCTGGGCTACCTCATCGGCGACGGTTGTGTCACGGGCAAAACGCCTGTCTCCTTCACGAACGTCGAGCCAACGCTCCAGAGCGATGCCAAAGCCATCGCGTCATCACTCGGGTGCGACGCCCACCCGCGTGGTACCCAGGTCAGCTTCTCCTATCGCAAGGGAAAGACCAACGGCATTCTTGAGCTGGCCCGTTGGGCGGGCATCTACGGGCACACCGCGCCCGAGAAGCGCATCCCGGCGGCGTTCTTCGCCGCGGACATCTCGGCCGAGGTCGTCGCCAACCTCGTGTTCGGCATCTGGGAGAGCGACGGCCACGTGAGCCGGGAGCAGACGGGCGGCGTGCGGGTCGGGTTCACGACCACGTCCGAGCAGCTCGCCCGCCAGCTCCATTGGCTGCTGCTCCGTTGGGGCATCGGCAGCTCGGTGCGGGTCTACGACCCGAAGCGGAAGCGGCCGAGCCTCATCGACGGCCGGCGCGTGCAGGGCAAGCTGCCGTGCTGGGAGGTACGGATCTCGGGCATCGACAACGTCACGCGCTTCGCCGAGGCGTTGCCGATGTGGGGCCCGCGGGGGCGTGTGCTGACCGAGGCGCTGGCCGATCCGTCGCTGGCCAAGCACCGCGGGTCGCAGCGGGGCTACCTGCCGGCCAACGCTACCGAGCCCGTGCTCGCCTACCTGTGGGGTCGCGGCATCACACCGGCCCTGGCCGCGCAGCTGGTGGGTGACGGCGCCGGCAACCCCCGGGGTGGGCTCAAGCAGGTGCTGGGCGTGTCGCGGCTGCGCCGCGACCGGATCGGGCGGCTGGCTGATGCCCTCGACAGCGATTTCCTGCGGAACATCCTGGGCGAGGAGGTCTGGTACGACAAGGTCATGGCCGTTCTCGAACGCCAGTGGCGCCCCGTCTATGACGTCGAGGTCGACGAAGACCATACGCTGGTTGCCCATGGCGTCATTGCCTCGAACTGCGCACCACCTTTCAAAAACGCAGAGTTTGACATCATGTACGGCAAGGGCATCAGCCGCGAGGGCTCGTTGCTCGACATCGGTGTCGACCTCGGGCTCGTGAAGAAGTCCGGCGCTTGGTACACCTACGACGGCGAGCAGCTCGGGCAGGGGCGCGAGAATGCCAAGCAGTTCCTGGCCGAGCACGCCGAGGTGATGGTCGAGATCTCCGAGCGCATCCGCTCACAGCTCGGCATCGGTGGCGCTGGCAAATCCGACGACGGGTCCGGCGACGAGGCGGGCGGCGCGTCGGGCAACGGCGCTGTCACCGGAGCGGCTGCGGCGGGCGAGTGAAACGGGTTCTGGGGACGTGATCGGTTAGACGCCAACCGATTGCGTCCCCGGAACTGCTCCCATCGCCCGTCGGCGCGTAGCCTCGATGACGCCATGACCGATCCGGGACACGCCACCGACGCCAAGACCTACGTCGTGCACACCTACGGGTGCCAGATGAACGAGCACGACTCCGAGCGCATCGCCGGGCTGCTCGAGGCCGACGGCCTACGCCGGGCCACGCGGGCCGACGAGGCCGACGTGGTCGTGCTCAACACCTGCTGCATCCGCGAGAACGCCGACAACAAGCTCTACGGCCGGCTGGGCCAGCTCAAGGCCCTCAAGCAGCGCCGCCCCGACCTCCAGATCGCCGTCGCCGGCTGCCTGGCGCAGAAGGACCGGGACCTGATCGTCGACAAGGCGCCGCACGTGGACGTGGTGTTCGGCACCCACAACGTCCACCGGGCGGCCGAGCTCCTCGGCGAACAGCGGGGCGCCGGCAGGCCGATCGTCGAGATCCTGGAAGAGACCGTCGCCGACGATCACGCTGCCTTCCCCAGCGCCCTGCCGGTCCGGCGCGAGGTGCCGTACGCGGCGTGGGTCACCATTCAGATCGGCTGCGACAACTCGTGCGCCTTCTGCATCGTGCCGGCCGTGCGGGGACCGGAGATCAGCCGGGGCTTCGACGACATCGTCGACGAGGTGCGCGCCCTGGCCGACGACGGCGTCACCGAGGTGACGCTGCTGGGCCAGAACGTCAACAGCTACGGCCGCGACCTCACGCTGGCGCGCCGCCGCGCCGGGGAGGCGGTGCGGGTCCGCCCCCTGTTCGCCGACCTGCTGCGGGCCGTCGGCGAGGTCGAGGGCATCCGGCGGGTGCGCTACACCAGCCCGCACCCCAAGGACCTGCGCCCCGAGACCATCGATGCCATGGCCACCGTGCCGGCCGTGTGCGAGCACCTGCACCTGCCCCTCCAGGCGGGCAGCGACCGCGTGCTCGCCGCCATGCACCGCGGCTACACCGCCCGGCGTTACCTCGAACGCCTCGCTGCCGCCCGGGCAGCCGTCCCGGATCTGGCGGTGACCACCGACATCATCGTCGGCTTCCCCGGCGAGACCGACGACGACTTCGAGCGCACGCTGGAGGTGGTCGCCGAGGCCGGCTACGACAGCGCCTACACGTTCATCTTCAGCCCCCGGCCCGGTACCGAGGCGGCCGAGCGCGTGGACGAGTTCGTGCCCCGCGACGTGTGCGCCGAGAGGTTCGAGCGGCTGCGGGTCGTGGTCGAGCGTTCGGCCCTGGCCCGCCACCGGGCCCGGCTGGGCCGCACCGAGGAGGTGATGGTCGAGGGGCCGTCGCGGAAGAACCCGTCCCTCGTGACCGGCCGCACCCGGCAGAACAAGCTCGTGCACTTCGCCTCACCCGAACCCCTGCGGCCCGGCTCCTTCGCGGAGGTCGAGGTCACCGCCGCGGCGCCCCACCACCTGACCGGCGAGCTGAAGCGGGTCACGGTCCCAGCGCGGCACCGCACCCGCATCCGGGTCGCCGCCGGCTGATCCCGGGTGGCTGCCCACGACGGGGGCGTGGCCCCCTCGATCGACGATCGCCCCGCCGGACGCCGTCCACCCGGCTTGCTGATCCGCCACGAGCCCTACGACAACCCGGCGGCCCTCCGCCTGGTCGCCGCCCAAGCGGCGGAGGTCGACGAGCGCTACGCGGGTGAGGTCGATGAGCCGGAGGACATCGAACACTGGGTGCTCCGGCCCGCGCAGGTGACCCCACCCCACGGCACCTTCGTCGTCGCCTACCTCGACAGCGAGGCCGTCGGCTGCGGGGCCATCCGGCCGCTCCCGGGCGGACCCGACGGCGTGGCGGAGATCAAGCGCATGTACACGGCGCCGACCGCCCGCGGCCGGGGCGTGGGCCGGGCCGTCCTCGCGACGCTCGAGACCGAAGCACGCCGGCTCGGCTACCGCCGGCTGCAGCTCGCCACGGGGCTGCGGCAGCCCGAGGCGATCGCCCTCTACGAGGCGGGGGGCTACCACCGCATCGCCCCCTACGGCGAGTACGCGGCCAGCTCTCTCGAGGCCTGCTTCGCCAAGGACCTCGGATCGACGCCGCGCTAGAGCGGCCCGGCCTCGTCGCCGGCGGCCAGGGCGATGACCGTGTCACCGGCGTCGAACCGGGCCGCGGCGTCGGCTAGCACCGGCGACACGGTCCCATCCGCGAGCGTGACCAGCGGCAGCACGTCGCCGTGGTGGGCGAGGTAGTCGTCGTAGGTGAACTCGTCCGAGAGCTTCGTGGCGCGGATGCGCGCCCCCCGGTGCCAGCGCCGCTCCAGCTCGTCCCAGGTGGCTTCGGAGCCGAACAGCCGGCGGGCCGACAGCTGCTCGGGGAAGGTCAGTCGAGCCGAGGCGCCGTCTCCCTCGGCAGGTGGGAGCTGGTAGACGTGCTTGGTGTCCAGGGCCGGCCGCAGCAGCCGGGCGGCGAGGGCATTCGTCTCGTCGCTGGACGTCAGCGCCAGGAAGTGACCGATGCCGTCGAGGGGGACGGTCAGCCGCGTGCTCTCGGCGAGGATCGACCCGAAGTGCGTGTCGACGCCCGCCAGGCGCGCCGCCCGCAGCTTGGTCGGGTCCTTGTCCACAACCAGCGTCCGCACGTCGGCGCGCTGCAGCGCCTCCGCCAGCCCGATCGCCCAGGGGTCGGCACCGAGGAGAAGGACCCCCTGCGGATTGCGCTCGGCCAGGCCCAGCCGGCGGGCCAGCGGGGCGGCCCCGAGTCCGTAGATCGTGATGGTGCCGACGATGGCGATGACCAGTGTGACCGTCAGCTGCTGCCCACCGGCGATGCCGGCCTCGTCCAGGCGGATGGCGAACACGGTCGCCACCGCCGCGGCGACGATGCCCCGAGGCGCGACGAACGCCACGAAGAGGCGCTCCTGCCTGGACAGCGACGTCCGGGCGAGGGACAGCAGCGCGGCCACGGGGCGGACGAGCAGGACGAGGACGGCCAGGAACACCAGCTCGCGGGGCAGGCCGTCGCGCAGTGGCTCCAGCTCGAGCCGCGCCGCGAGAACGATGAACAGCCCGGAGAGCAGCAGGACCTGCACCGTCTCGCCGAACTCGAGGATGCGCTCCACCGACACCCGCCGTTGCGTCCCGAGGGCCAACCCCATCACCGTCACCGTGAGCAACCCGGACTCCGCCTGCAGCTCGTCGCTGAGCGCGAACACGGCGAGGGCAACGCCGACCGCCGCGGGCGCCTGCAGGACGTCCGGGATCAGGAACCGTCGGAGCAGCACCGCCACCAGGGCAGCGGCCGCGAGACCGACGGGCACACCGACGGCGACCGTGCGCACGACCGTCGTCACGACCGCGCCGACCGCCTCCTCGGTGCGCTGCGCCACCAGCACCTGGAACACGACGAGGGCCAACGTGGCGCCCAACGGGTCGACCAGGATGCCTTCGGTGCGCAGCACCGGCCCGACCGGCCCGGTCGGCCGCACGAGTCGCAGCAGCGGGCCGATGACGGTCGGGCCGGTGACGACGAGCACCGCCGCGACCAGCAGCGCGATCCCCCAATCCAGATCGAGAACCAGGCGGGCCGCGACACCGGCCAGGGCGAACGTGACCGCCACCCCGACGCTGACGAGGTTACGGGCCGCCCGGCCGGCGATGCGCAGCTGGTGCAGGTCGAGGGAGAGGCTGCCCTCGAACAGGATGACGGCCACGGCCAGCGCAACGCCGGCGAACAGCAGGTCGCCGAACAGCTCGTCCGGGTCGAGCAGGTCGAGCACCGGCCCGGCGAGCACCCCGCCGAGCAGCAGGACGAGGATGGACGGCAGGCGCAACCGCCAGGCCACCCACTGCGCCAGCACGCCGCCGGCGACGATCCCGGCCAGAGAGGGAAGGGCGTCGTGCACAGGGCGGCGAGGCTACTGGTGCCGCGCCACGGGGCACCGAGAGCGGTCGCCCGGCCATCGCTTGCCGGCGCCTCGTGGGCGCACGGCGGCCGGTCAGGCCTTGGGGCGCAGCCGGGCGACCGTGATCGGTTGTCGCACGTCCACTAGACGTGGAGCGCCACGGGGCGACCGAGCTCCGATTCCAGCGAATCGGCGGCGGCCGCGACGAGCTGATGGGACATGTCGGACAGGGCCCGTGCGACGGCGAGCTCCTCGCCGACGGCGGGCATCGTGGGATCGCTGGGGTTGCGGCGGGCCCGCCCCCACGCCGAGAACTCG
>DASQUY010000181.1:0-3468 GCA_035641055.1 Acidimicrobiales bacterium
GGCGAAGACGTCACCGTCCCCGAGGTCGAACCCATCGCGGTCCAGACCCGCGACGAAGTCGCCGACGTCGCCGACGCCCTCAACACCGTGCAGGACTCCGCACTCGACCTCGCCGTCGAGCAGGCGGTGTTGCGCCGCAACATCGCCGACAGCTTCGTCAACCTCGGCCGCCGCAACCAGAACCTGCTGGGCCGCCAACTCGACTTCATCACCGAACTCGAAACCAACGAAGTCGACCCCGACACCCTCGCCAACCTCTTCCGGCTCGACCACCTCGCCACCCGCATGCGCCGCAACGCCGAATCCCTCCTCGTGCTCGCCGGCGTCGAACCACCCCGCAAATGGGCCGCCCCCGTCCGCCTCACCGACGTCATCCGCGCCGCCCTCGGCGAAGTCGAGGACTACCAACGCGTCACCGTCCGCGGCGTCGAAGCCGCCACCATCATCGGCGCCGCCGCCGCCGACCTCGCCCACCTCCTCGCCGAACTCATCGAAAACGCCCTCGTCTTCTCACCCCCCGACCAAACCGTCGACATCCGCGGCCGCCAACGGCCCGACGGCTACACCCTCGCCATCATCGACTCCGGCCTCGGTATGGCCCCCCCAGACATCGAAGCCGCCAACCGCCGCCTGGCCGGCACCGAAGCCTTCACCGTCGCCCCCTCCAAATACCTCGGCCACTACGTCGCCGGCAACCTCGCCGCCCGCCACAACATCGCCGTCCGCCTCGACAACTCCCCCGGCAACGGCATCACCGCCACCATCGGACTACCGCCCGAACTCCTCACCACGGAGGGTCCCCCGGAGCAGCCAGCGGTGCCGCCTCCGCCGGCGCGCTCCCTGGTCGCCGGCCCCGGGACCAACGGGTTCGGGCGTCCGCCGGTCCCGAGCCTCCCGCCGCCGGAGCGACCGCCGGTGCCACCGGCCCGCACGGCGAGCGGCCTGACCAAGCGGGCACCACGCGGCACGCCCCAGTCCGAGCCGCCGGCGCCCCACATGCCCGCCGGCGACCTCCTCGCCAACCTGCACAACGTCGCCAACAGCCTCGGCCCGCGAGGCACGGGCCCGACCCCCGGCGCGCCGCCCCCGCCGCAGCCGCCACCCCCGCCACGGCCACCCGTGCCCCCCCGGCCACCCGCCGTCACGCCCGACCCTTACGGCGACCGGACCGCCAGCGGCTTGACCCGCCGGGTGCGAGGCGCCCAGATGCCCCCCGCGGAACCCCGCTCCCTCTCCCGCAGCGGCTATCGTCGCGCCGTTGCGGACGACACCGGCGGCGACGGGCACGTCGGCAGGAGTGAGCGACACGAAGACAGGTCGGCGAGAGACGTCTACAGCTTCCTGACGAGCTTCACCGCAGGCGTGCAGCGGGGCCTCGACGAGTCCCGTCGGCACCCGACCAATCCCGAGGATCGGACGAACTAGCAATGAGCGAAGCACGTATGACCCTGAGCGACGAGGCACGCAACTTCAACTGGCTGCTCAACAGCTTCGTCGACCAGACCGCGGGCGTCACCGACGCCGTCGCCGTCTCGTCCGACGGCCTGCTGATGGCGGCCTCGAGCTCCCTCGACCGGGCGTCGGCCGAGCAGCTGGCGGCGATCATCTCCGGCTTCGTCAGCCTGGGCCACGGCGCCTCGCGCTGCTTCGATTTCGTCGGCCTCGAGCAGATCATCATCGCCATGCGGATGGGCTTCTTGTTCGTCTCGGCGATCTCCGACGGCAGCTGCCTCGGTATCGTGGCCACCCGCAACTGTGACATCGGCCTGGTCGGGTACCAGACGACGCTGCTCGTCGAGCGCGCCGGCCAAGTCCTCACCCCCGCCCTGGTGGCCGAGCTGAAGGCGGGAGTCGTCGCCTGATGAACCAGGGTCACGATCTCGTGCGCCCGTACATCATGACGGGGGGCCGAACGCGCGCCCAGAGACGTGACCTCCGACTGGAGACCCTGCTCCAGACCAGGACCGACCACATCCCGCCCTACCTGCCCGACGAGCAGCAGCTCCTGCTCGACCTCTGCGTCCAGGCCCTCTCGGTCGCGGAGGTCGCCGCCCACCTCAACCTCGTTGTCGGTGTGGTGATGGTCCTGGCCGACGACCTGATCTCGGCCGGGCTGCTCGACGTCCACCACACCGACCCGGTCGAGATCGAGCTGTCGATGCTCACCAAGATGATCGAACGAGTCCGGGCGATCTAGCGCCATGAGGTTCCATCCCGTGCAGACCACTGCCCAGAGCTCCGCCACGCGCATCACCTCCGTCAAGTTCGTGATCGCGGGCGGGTTCGGTGTCGGCAAGACCACCTTCGTCGGCGCCATCTCCGAGATCGAGCCTCTGCGCACCGAGGCCGCCATGACCAGCGCCTCGTCGGGCATCGACGACCTCACCAAGATCCGGGGCAAGACCACGACGACCGTGGCCATGGACTTCGGCCGCATCACCGTGGACGACACGCTGGTGATGTACCTGTTCGGGACCCCCGGCCAGGACCGCTTCGGGTTCATGTGGGACGACATCTGCCTGGGGGCCCTGGGTGCCGTCGTGCTCGTCGACCCCCGGCGGATCACCGACAGCTTTCCGGGCGTCGACTACTTCGAGGCCAACGGCATCCCCTTCGTGATCGGCATCAACGTGTTCGACGGCGCACCCCGTTACCCAGTCCCCGAGGTCCGTGAGGCACTCGGCGTCAC
This sequence comes from Acidimicrobiales bacterium, assembly GCA_035641055.1. GTDB lineage: Bacteria > Actinomycetota > Acidimicrobiia > Acidimicrobiales > VFJN01 > DASQUK01. Next base: position 2,690 of record DASQUY010000181.1, read on the forward strand.
GCCCGACACGCCGGTTGTCGAATGCGACGCCCGCAGGAAGGACTCGGTGAAGATGGTTCTCCTCACTCTGCTCGAGAGCCTCGTTGCCAAGGCCCAAGCGCGCGCCGCCCGCTGACCCCCTGACAACCCCCTGGAGAAGTAGTGCGCCGAGTTCCGATCCGCGTGAAGCTGGCAGGAGCACTCACAGTGCCTCTGCTGGCACTTCTTGTAGCGGCCGCCCTCGAGGTCATCCAGGCCGCAGCCGAAGCCCGAGACGTGAGGGACGAGCGCGAGCTCGTCGAGGGGTCCATCGGCCCGGCCAGCCTGCTCAGCCGACTCGAGGACGAGCGCAACGCCGCCGGTGTCTGGATGCTCGGCGCCGAAGAGGACTTCGCTCTGCCCGTCGAGGACAACGCCGAGGCGCGGGCGGCCACCGACGCGTCGGTGGCCGAGTTCCGCTCTCAGGTCCTGGGCCTCGGCGGTGACGTCGAGGAGGCCTACGCGCCGGCGCTCGACGGCCTCGACCAGCAGCTCGGCGAGGTGCGCGACCAGATTGAGGCGTTCGACCAGGACCGGAACCTCGGCAACATCGAGGTCGCGAGCGAGACCTTCGACGCCTACACCGCTCTCATGAACCCGTTCTTCGAGGCCAACGTGCGGGTCGCCCGCGCCATCGACGACACCGAGCTGCGGCAGGGCGCCGAGCTGGTGGACCTCAGCTCCCGACAGACCAACCTCATCGCCATCCTGACCCGGGATCTGCTGCTGGCGGGAATCGGCGGTGACGGGCAGGTGGCGGA
>DASQUY010000182.1:0-4497 GCA_035641055.1 Acidimicrobiales bacterium
CCCGCCAATTCGGGACGGCAGGACGGGCCGCATCGAAATGACCGCCGATCATCCAGCGCGGCTGCACTCGTGAGTTACCTGCTTCGCCGGGCGCCTACGCTCCGCAGGCGTGGGGTCCAGGGTGCTGCTGGCGCAGGGGCGGGAGGCCGAGGTGTTCCTCGAGGCCGACGGGGCGGTGCTGAAGCTGCAGCGCGACCCGGCGTACGGGGATCGCGTGCAGCGCGAGGCGGCGGCGCTCGATGCCCTGCAACGGCAGGGCCATCTCGCACCCCGTGTCCTGAGGACCGTGACCGTGGACGGCCGCCCCGGTCTCGTGATGGAACGGGTCGACGGCGGCGACCTGCTGAGCCTCCTCGGCCGGCGGCCGCTGCAGGTCTTCCGCGGCGGCGCGGTGATGGGCGAGGTGCACGCCGCCATGCACGAGTGCCGAGCGCCCGAGGATCTGCCCGACCTCCGGAACGAGGTGCGTCGGCGCATCGGTGCCGCCGACGCCCTCGCCGGCGGCCTCCGGGAGCGCGCTCTGGCCGTGCTGGACGGGCTGCCGGGCGGGGAGCGGCTGTGCCACGGGGATCTCCATCTCGGGAACATCCTCGGGTCGTGGGACGCGCCGGTCGTCATCGACTGGGGCGATGCATCCCGGGGCGACCCGGTGGCGGACGTCGCCCGCACGCGCTTGCTGCATCGCTTTGGCGTGCCGCCGCCCGGCGCCCCGATCGTCGCCCGCGCGCTGGCGCCCCCGGGGCGGCGCATCCTAGCCGCGCGCTACCTGTCGGCCTACCGACGACAGACCGCGCGTCCGATCGACCCGTCGGCGTTGGAGCGCTGGGAGATCGTGTGGGCGGCGGCCCGACTGTGGGAGCCGATCCCCGAGGAGCACCCGGCGCTGCTGCGGTTCCTCCGGGCCCGCCTCCCGACGGTCGAGGCTGGCTGAGAGGCCGAGGACATAGCACGGACTTGATCCGGGCTATGTCCTCGACCTCGGCGACGACCCCGATGCCGATGGTCCGCCCGAGAGGTCGGGTGGTGACGTCCAGCACCCTGAACCCGTGCCGGGGCAGGACCGTGGCGAGTCGGTGGCCGATGGCGTCCACGTCACCGGCGCGGGGTGGGTGGTCGACGAGCACGAGCCGGCCGCCCGGGACGAGCCGCGAACGAACCACGTCGAGCTCGGGGGAGGGGCTCCGCTCCAGGGCGGCGACGTGGACCGCGAAGGCCTTGTCGTAGACCTCGTCCCCGAGGTCGGCGCTGACCAACTCGCCGATGACGAAGCGGGCCGTGCCCGCGACGTACCGGGCGTTGCGCCGGGTCGCCATGGCGATCATCTTCCCCGAGCGGTCGACGGCCGTGATGCGGCCGCCGCGGTCTCCGTCGAGCCGCTCGCACACCAGGCTGACGGCGACGCCGTGGCCGCACCCCACCTCGAGGACACGATCCGTGGGCCGGACGTCGAGCAGGTCGACCGCCCAGACCAGACGTTGGGCAGGCGCTGGCGGCATCCGGACACTCTCGCATCCGTGACACCGGTGACCGATGACTTCGCGTTGCCGCGGACGTCCCAACCGAGCAGGCCACCGTGACGAGGAGGACGAGCGTGTCAGCGCAAAAGGATGTCGTCGAGAAGTACTTCGAGGGATTCCGGCGGAGCGACCATCAGCAGGTGCTGGCGTGCCTGACCGATGACGTTGTCTGGGACCTGCCCGGGTTCAAGCACCTCGTTGGCAAGGACGCGTTCGACGGGGAGATCGAGAACGACGAGTTCGTCGGCAGCCCGACGCTCGTCGTCGATCGACTCGTCGAGGAGGGGAACGTCGTCGTCGCCATCGGGACCGGCGAGGGCGCACACCGGAGCGGGAGCGTCCACCGATTCGCCTACAGCGACGTCTTCACCTTCAGGGGCGGGCTGATCAGCCGAGTCGAGTCCTACCTGGCGCCGCTCGCCGACGATGCCGCGCGTTGACGCCAGAGCCGCGCCCACCGGAGTGCGCGTGCCCGGGCTGCATCGGTCGTAACCCGTGGTTCGGGCCACGGGTCGGATGCTCCTGTGACCACCGCGATTCCTGGCCTCGAGATCCGTCGTCCCGTCCTCGTCGACCTCGCGCCGGCCGTCCGCTGGCGCAGCGTGGCCTTCGTCGTCGGAGGCGCGCTCCTGACCGCCGCAGCCGCGCAGATCCGCATCTCGACGGGCATCTCGCCCGTGCCGATCACCGGCCAGACCTTCGCCGTCCTGCTCTGCGGCGCCGGGCTCGGCGCCAGCCGTGGAGCCGCCTCGCAGGCCCTGTACTGGACGCTCGGCGCGATCGGGCTGCCCTTCTACACCGGCGGCGAAGGCGGCTGGGAGGCGGCCATCGGGTCCACGGGGGGCTACCTGGCCGGGTTCGTGGTCGCGGCCTTCGTGATCGGCCTCCTGGCCGAACGTGGGCAAGATCGGCAGCTGCTGACCTCGATCCCCGCGATGCTGGCGGGTACCGCGATCATCTACGCGATGGGTGCCGGCTGGCTCGCCCACGATCTCGGCGTCCCCGTGTCGTCGGCGACCGAGCGCGACGCGTTGAGCCTGGGCATCACCCCGTTCCTCGTCGGCGACGCCATCAAGCTCGTGCTCGCGGGCAGCCTCTGTCCGCTCGCGTGGCGGCTGGTGCGGTAGGGCGGCTGCCGGAGACGCCCACGTCCCAGCGATGAGTATCGCGATCGCCCCTCGTCCTACAGGCCAGAGAGGTGTGCCGGGAGGACGGCAATGCGTATCGATCACAAGAACACGGTCCGCCTCGCGCTGCGGGAGCTCGAGGGACGAGAGGTGAGCCTGGCCCTGGCAGACGGATCGCGGTTCGACGCCGTCACGCTGGTCTCGGCGGGTCGGCGTCGTGTGCCGAGCGTCTGGATCTACACCGGAGGTGGCGACGTCTTCGTGCCCCGCGACGACATCGTCGATGCGTGGGAGGCCCCCGTCGCCAAGGCGGCGTGACGACACCGCGGGCGACGAGTCAGGCGTCGAGGACCCGGCGGCCGAGCTCCGGGAACACCTTGGCCACCTTGGCCAGCAGGTAGTCGCCGTAGGTGCCTCGGAGGGCGTGGATGTCGGCGCCGTCCCAGCGCTCGTCGGCCGCCGGCGGCGTCGTCGGGGGGTCGAGCGGCAGCGGCGCCACCTCGGCGTCCCACGACGGGTCGAAGAAGAACGCCAGGGAGAGCCGGCCCGACTGCTCGGGGCTGCGGACGCGGTGGGGGGTCGACCGGTACAGGCCGCCGGTCATGCGCTCGAGCATGTCGCCCAGGTTGCAGACGAACGACCCGGGGATCGGCGGAGCGGGGGTCCACCCGGCGGATGTCCGGACCTCGAGCCCGCCCGTCGCGTCCTGGCGGAGGATCGTGAGCAGGCCGTAGTCGGTATGCTCGGCAACGCCCCAAGGTGGACCGTCAAGACCGTCGGGCCCGCTGCCGGCCGCCAGCGGGTAGTGGAAGATCCGGAACAGCACCGTGGGATCGCCGGTGAGGTGAGTGCGAAACCAGCCGGCCTCCAGGCCGAGGGCCAGCGCCATGCCTTCGGTGAGCAGGTTCCCGAGCTCGGTCAGCGCCGCCAGGTAGTCGAGGACCGCCGCACGCAGGCCGGCCGGGCGCAGGGGGAACAGGTTGGGGCCGTGCAGGGGCACGTCGGCGGCCACGCGGGGATGATCGGGGCCGAGCTCGGCGCCGAAATAGATCCCCTCCTTGCGGTCGGGACGCCCCGAGGTCAGCTCGCCGCCCACGGGGAACCAGCCCCGCCAGGCCGGCCCGCCAAGGCCCATGCCGATGTGCGCCTTCTCCTCGTCGGGTAGGGCGAAGAACTGGCGGGACAGCTCCTGGAGGTGTCGGGTCAGACCCTCGTCGACGCCGTGGCCGACCACGTAGAAGAACCCCGTCTCACGGCAAGCGGCGTCGATGTCCCGGGCCACTCGCTCGCGTGCGGTGCCGCTCCGCCGCAGCGGCGAGACGTCGATCACCGGCAGGTCGGCCACGGGGCAGACGTCGGTTCAGTCGGTCAGCCCGACCGGACAGGTGACGCCCGTGCCGCCCAGGCCGCAGTAGCCCAAGGGGTTCTTGTGCAGGTACTGCTGGTGGTAGTCCTCGGCGTACCAGAACGTCCCCGCCTCCACGATCTCGGTGGTGATGGGGCCGTACCCGGCGGCGTCGAGCTCGCGCTGGTAGGCGTCGCGGCTGGCCTCGGCCGCCTTGCGTTGCGCCTCGCCCGCCACGCCGATCCACGACCGGTACTGCGTGCCGACGTCGTTGCCTTGGCGCATGCCCTGGGTGGGGTCGTGGTTCTCCCAGAACGCCCGCAGCAGCTCCTCGTAGCTCACCCGATCGGCGTCGAACGCCACGAGCACGACTTCGGCGTGGCCCGTCCGCCCGCTGCAGACCTCCTCGTAGGTGGGGTTCGGCGTGGACCCTCCGGCGTAGCCCACGGCCGTCGTGTAGACGCCGTCGAGCTGCCAGAACGTCCGCTCCGCCCCCCAGAAGCAGCCC
>DASQUY010000183.1:0-2333 GCA_035641055.1 Acidimicrobiales bacterium
CCGCCGTTGGCGGACTCGCCCGCCTTCGACGGTGCGGTGCGCCCGCCCGAGGACGCCGCCGCTCCGGCGGACCCCATGGCTCCGGCCACCGACGGGGCCAACGACCCGGCGTCCGCCGAGGGGAGCCGGTCGATCCGTTCCTCCGGTGCCCTGCCGCACGCCGCGGCCGCTGGCGGGGTGACGAGCGCCGACCCGCAGGTCAACACGCCAGAGGAAGGTGGCGACGGGGGGCGGACCGTCGGAGCCACGGGTGACGAGCCCTCCCCCGAGCCGAGGCCGCCCGCCCGCCCCCGACGCCGCGCCGTCGCCGGAGCGGCGGGACTCGCCCTCCTTGTCGTCGTGGCGGCGGTCGGGGCGGTCGTCCTGCTCGACCAGGACGACGACCCGGCCGAGGTGGCGCGTGCCGATGCCGGCGCGGAGGCGTCGACGGACCCGACGTCGACCGCCTCGACCACACCGACGATCGACGACGTGACGCCGCAGGAGGCCTTCGCGGGGTCGGCCGACCGGCTCGTGTCGGCGGGCTCGTTCGCCTACGCCGGGACCAGCAGCGCCCACGACGTGAGCCACGTGCGACCCGGCCTGTGGCTGGCGGTCGACCTTACAGTGGAAGGCGAGGTGGACACGGCCGAGGGGCGCGTGCACGAGATCTCCGTCGACAGCGCCGACGCCGCGGTCGAGACGGTGACGGACGGGCCGCTCGTCTGGAGCCGCCAGGCATCGACCAGGGAGGCGCTCGGCCAGCTCGCCTACGTCCCCGTCATCGAGGACACCGGCACCGATCCGACGCTGAGGGGAGTCGCCCTGCTCCCGGGCTGGCTCGAGGCGACCGTCGACCGTCAGGACGCAGCCCCCGACGACCTGGGCCGCCGGGTGTTCCGTGCAAGCCTGCCGGCCGACGCGCTTGGCCAGATCACCGACGACCGTCCGGCGGACGACGCCAGCGTCGTGCTGACGCTCGACGCCGCCGGCGATCCCGTGCACGTCGAGGTCGAGTCCGTGCCCACCGGGCCGCCCTTGCGGCTCGACCTCGACCTCTCCGGGATCGGCGAGCCCGTCGCCATCGAGCCCCCCGGTGGCGCCGCCGAAGCCACCCCCTGACCTGCAGGCCGCCTACCGGCCCCAGAACGCCTGCTCGGCGCTCGGAGAAGGCGCCGACGGACGCCCGCCGTCCGACAATGTGACCACCCAGCAGGCAAGCGCCGTCGTGAGAGGCACCGAGGCCACGAGCCCGATCGATCCGACCAGGGTCTGCACGATCTCGACGGCCACGGTCTCGCTGGTCAGCACCTGGCCCGCACCCAAGCCCGACTGGGTGAACAGCAGGAGGAGCGGCAGCGCCGCGGCGGTGTACGCCAGCACCAGCGTGTTGACGGTCGACGCGATGTGATCGCGCCCGATCCGGATGCCTGCCGAGTAAAGGTCTCGGGCCCGCACCCGGGGATCATGGCGGCGCAGCTCCCACACGGCAGAGACCTGGGTGATGGTCACGTCGTCGAGCACGCCCAGGGTGCCGACGATGATGGCCGCCAGCAGGAGGCCCCGGAAGTCGAGCTCGGGGGCGAAGTCCAGCAGGAAGGTGGCGTCCTCGGACGCCAGCCCGCTCAACTCGGCCGCTCGGCTGAAGACGGCGGCGAGGCCGGCGGTCAACAGCAGGCTGGCGACCGTTCCCAGCAGCGCCACCGTCGTCCTGTCGCTCACCCCATGCGCCAGGTAGATCGTTGCCACGGCGATGACGATCGCCCCCGTGAGGGCCACCCCCACGGGCCAGGCGCCCCGCAGCAGCGCCGGGAACACGAAGCCCAGCAACACGCCGACCGTCACGCCGATCCCCGCCAGCGCCAGCAGGCCCCGCAACCGGCCCAGCGCCACGACCACGACCGCGAAGAGCACGGCGAGGATCAGCAGCGGCGCCCGGCGCTGGATGTCGGCGAACGAGTAGCGGGCCTCGTCGGAAACGTCGGGGCCGGCGTCGTTGAGGACGATCTCGTCGCCGACCCCCAGGGTCGACGCTGGCGTCCTCGACGCGACATCCGTCTCGAGCGTGGCGAAGCCGCCGGCATCCGGCCCGCTCGTGATGCGGGCGCTCACGGTGTTGCACTCGGCCTCCGCATTGAAGCTGCACGGGCCGACCTCGGCGCTGGCGACGGTGGCATCCACCCGATCGGCGTAGCCGAGCGCCGACCGCTCGACCGTCCGCTCGCCGCGCGGCCACCAGGCCGCCATCCCCGCCACCGCGGCGACGACCAGCACCGCCACGGTGCCGACCAACAGGCGGTGGACCGCCGGGGCGTCCAGCTCCCGGCGGGTGGGTTCGAAGTCGTGGTCGTGAT
>DASQUY010000184.1:0-12019 GCA_035641055.1 Acidimicrobiales bacterium
CCGCCTCGAACCATCTCGCCGGGTCTCGCCGGGGTCTAGCCGTGCCCCGGAGCCAGGCGCGCCCGGGCCGTCGCCGCGATCCCGTCGGCGTCGAGGCCCAGCGACGCCAGGATGTCGTCCGGCTTGCCGTGAGGGATGAACCGCACGGGCACCCCCAGCACGGTCAGGTCGGGACCGCGGTCGCCCTCGTGCAACTGGGACAGCCGGTCGGCGATGGCGGAGCCGGCGCCGCCCTCGCGGTAGCCGTCCTCGACCGTGATCACGTGGGAGTGGGCGGCGGCGTCGGCCAGCATCTCCTCGTCGAGCGGCTTGACCACCCGCACGTCCCACACCGTGGCCTCCAGGCCGTCGCTCGCCAGCGCCTCGGCGGCGGCCCGCGCCGGGGCGAGCATCTTGCCGACAGCGAGGATGCACAGGTCGCGCCCGGCGCGCACCTTGCGGGCCGACAGTCCCGAGCCCACCTCGTCGCCCAGCCCACCCGGGACCGTGCTCTCGTCCGGTGGCATGGTCCGGGGCCAACGGAGGGCCGCCGGCCCGTCGGTGCACAGCTCGAGGGCGTCGTGCAGCATCACGCCCAGCTCGCGGTACGAGGAGGGGGCGAAGATGGTCATGCCCGGCACCTTCGACAGCAGCACCATGTCGAGGACACCGTGGTGGCTCGCGCCGTCGGGGCCGGTGATGCCGGCCCGGTCGACGCAGAGCACCACGGGCTGACCGTGCAGCCCCACGTCGAGGTTGAGCTGGTCCATTGCCCGCGTGAGGAACGTGGAGTAGATGGCGACCACCGGCCGGAGCCCGGCCATCGCCATGCCGGCGGAGGCGGTGATGGCGTGCTGCTCGGCGATGCCGACATCGAAGAATCGGTCGGGGAACCGCTCCTTGAAGGGCAGGAGGCCGGTCGAGTCCGGCATGGCGGCGGTGATCGTCACCAGCTCGGGCCGGTGCTCGGCCTCCTTGATGACGGCCTCGGTGAAGGCCGCGATGTAGCTGCCGGGCTTGGGCTCGCCCAGGTCGTGCAGGCACTTGATCGGGTCGTTCTCGGCCGGCGCGTAGCCTCGGCCCTTCTGGGTGAGGACGTGGACGACGATCGGGCCGTCGAACTCCCGGGCGTTGCGCAGTGCCCGCTCGATCCCGGCGATGTCGTGGCCGTCGAACGGGCCGGTGTAGCGCACGCCGAGCATCTCGAAGAACGCGGGCGGCTCGAACATCTCGCGCACGCCGGCCACGGCGGCGTCGATGCTGCGCTCGAGCTTCTCGCCGACGACCGGCACGTCGTGCAGCAGCTTGTCGAGCCGCGCCCGGTTGCGGACGTAGGCGGGGTTGAGGCGGATGCGCCCGAGGCTCTCGCTCAGCCTCGACACCGTGGGCGCGTACGACCGTCCGTTGTCGTTGAGGATGATCACGACCCGGCTGTCGGAGTGGCCCAGGTTGTTGAGGCCCTCGAACGCCATGCCGCCGGTCATGGCGCCGTCGCCGATGATCGCCGCGATGTGGCGATCGGTGGCCCCCTGCAGCTTCAGCGCTTCGGCGACCCCGTGCGCGTAGCACAGGATCGTCGAGGCGTGGCTGTTCTCGACCCAGTCGTGCGGCGACTCCTCCCGGGACAGGTAGCCCGACAGCCCCCCGGCCTGGCGCAAGGTGCGGAAGTCGTCCTTGCGCCCGGTGACGATCTTGTGGACGTAGGCCTGGTGGCCGATGTCCCACAGCAGGATGTCGTGGGGCGACTCGAACACGCGGTGCACCGCCAGGGTCAGCTCGACCGCCCCCAGGTTCGACCCGAGGTGGCCGCTGTTGGCCGACGCCGCATCGACGATGAGCCGGCGGATCTCACCCGCCAGCTCATCGAGTTGGGCGTAGGTCAGGTTGCGCAGGTCGGCGGGGCAGGTGATCGAGTCGAGCAACATGGGTACCGGCTCCGGTGGCGGCTGACAGATTGGGGCTGACGAAGGGCCCAGCGGCGACCAACGCTACTCCTCGGGATGCCGGCCCGCGTAGACGGGCGGGTCCCGGGCTCGTGGTAGGAGAAGGAGCGTGCCCCGATCGCCGCGCATCGTCCCGCTCGTCGAGGCGCTGGCGTTTCAACGCGACGCGTGAGGAGGTCCTGGCCACGAGCGGCTACCACGGCACACCCGTGCGGTGGAGCCGGGCGGCGGGCAGCCGCGACCGGCGCTCGGTCCCCTGTGCCGAGGCAATAACGAACGTCCCCGCAGGCCCGAGGCAATAGCGAACGGAAACCGTTCGTCATTGCCTCGAGTCTCCCGGAGCGTTCGCTATTGCCTCGCGGCACCGACGGTCCCGGCGGTCGCCGGCCGACGGGATTCCCACCACCCGGTGACCCCGCGGGCGACGAGGTAGCCCACGCCGAGGCAGATGACGCCCGCCGGGCCGTCGATCCAGTAGTGATTGGCCGTCACCACGATGTCGAACAGCGTGACCAGGGGATAGGCGATCGCCAGGACCCGGAGCCACCGCCGCCGCAGCAGGGGCAGCACCGCCAACGTGCACCACGTCGACCAGCCGATGTGCATGCTGGGCATGGCCGCGTACTGGTTCGACACGGCCGCCATCTCCTCGCTGCCGAACGACGCCCAGCCCCCGTGGACGGCGACCGTGTCGACGAAGCCGTACTCGTCGCACGGAGGCTCGCCAGCGTCGTCGGGCAGCTCCGCTCCGGCGGCGTAGACCTGGCAGCCGCCGAACGTCCCGGGGTCGTCGAGCAGTCGGGGCGGCATGAGCGAAAACGATGCGAACCCGACGAGCGCCAGCAGCGTCGTGAACGCCAGCGTGTTGCGCCACAACCGGTAGCGCTCGGGTGCCCGGCGGAACAGCCAGATCAACACGACCGCCACCACGACGAAGTGGAGCAGGCCGTAGTAGATGTTCCAGACGCGGATCAGCCCGTGCAGCGGTAGGTCCAGGTACCAGCGCTGCAGGCTGTCCTCGAAGTAGAGGCCGATGTTGCGCTGGATCTGGATGATCGCCTTGGCGTGGTTGAACGCGGGCTCGGGGTTGACCTCGTCGCCCACCCCGGATCCGAAGCGGTTGCGGACGGCCGAGTAGGCGACGTACACGAGGACCACGTAGACGAGCTCGCGCCACCAGCGCAGTCCCGTCGCTCGTGCCGGCGCGACCTCGCCGCGGGCGTCCTCGAGCGTCCTCATGCAGGGGCGGTCGGCTGCGCGGCGGAGGCGCCGCGGCCGCCGGCGGCGAACGCGGGGGCGCCGAGCAGGCCCACGCCGACGTTCAGCAGGTAGAGCAGCAGCCCCAGGGCGATCGCCTCCTCCCGCGCCACCCCCAGAGGATGGAGGAACAGCACGAACGCCCCCTCCCGCACGCCGAGCCCCGCCATGCTGATCGGCAGGACCTGGGCGATGAGCACCGCGGGGAGGAAGGCGAGCAGCGCCGTGAGCCCCGCCGGCTGGACGCCGAGGGCCCGGGCGGCGGCCACGGCCGCCAGGACCAGGACGAGCTGGTAGGCGAAGCCCGCCACGAGCACGTTGACGGCGGCACCGGGGTGGGAGCGCAGCCGGACGACACCGAGGTGGACGGCGCCGACGAACCGCCGCCAGCCGGCGCGGGCGGCGAGCCGGCCGCCGAGCCGGTTGCTGCCGGCGGCGGCGAGCACGGCGACGAGCAACGCCAGCGTGCCGAACGCCAGCAGGAGCGCCACGCTCGTCGCCTCGCCAAGGCGGCGCAGGCCGGGGTTGACGGCGAAGCCCGCGACCGTGATGACCGGCAGCACGATCCAGCCGGTCAGGCGTTCGAGCACCACCGAGGCGAACGTGGCCGGCGGCTTGCCGGTGTCACGAGACAGCCGGCTCACCCGGAGGACGTCGCCGCCGATGGTGGTAGGGAGCACGTTGGAGACGAACTGGCCGGCCAGGTAGTGCGACACCAGGCGCGGCAGCCGGGTGGGGACCTCCAGCGCCTCCAGCACCTTCTGCCAGCGCAGCGCCGAGAGGACGAGTCCTGCCAGAGTCAGGCCGGCGGCGACCCCGAGCCACACGGCGGTGCTGGTCGACCACTCCGGGATCAGCTTGTTCACGTCGAACGACGGCACCTGCGCCACGAGGACGGCCAGCATGACGGCGCTCACAACGACTCGTAGGCCAAGCGAGGCCGCCTGCTTCCTGCTCACCGTTCCTCCGTTGGATCTGCGTGGCCGGTGACCGGTCGCCCGAGCGCCCGTATCGGCGGGCCACGAACTGCGCAAGCTACTCGCGGGCCGGTGGCGGACGGGGGACAGGACCCCGACATTCTACGGCGGCGCGTTGCGCCTTGGTTACAGAAGGAAACACGCGCCGCCCGGCGGCCGAACCTGTCACACCCCACGTGTAGGGTGCGTCCCGTCGGTTGCTCGGTGGGGCGCCGGCACCGCTGTTGGCGGCCCGAAGGTCGCATCTCCCCACCCTCCTCACAGCCCTGTCAGCCGTGTCCGAGGAGTGTCGAGATGCGACTCGTACCCCACCTCTTGCCTCGCCCCCTCGCGGTCTGCGTCGCCGCGCTGGCGATGACCCTCGCCGCCTGCGGCGGGGGCCGCGCCGATGAGCCGGCCGCCGAGCCGGCCAACGACAACGGCTCGCCGCCGTCCGACCTGCCGCTCACCGGGTCGTCGGCGGGCTCGCCCACCGGGCGCGACGCCACCGATGCCCCCGACGACGAGACCGATGACGACGTGGTCGGTCGGGCCCTCGCCGCCACCCGGAGAGTCCAGCGCGGCCGGGTCGAGCTGACCACCACCCTCACCGGGCTCGACGACGCGCCCGATCCGCCCCCTGGCGGTCGGGTGACGGTGGCGGTCCACCGGGTGGTGTTCGATCGGCCTGCGGGCCGGGTCGCCGTCGAGACCGAGCTGGCGGACGCGACGGGGGGTGATGCGGGCGGCCGGTCGGCGCCCACGCGGCTGGTGGCCGTAGGCGACGTCGTCTACGCCCGAATGGCGCCGGCGGCGTCTGCGGGGCGGGCGCCCCCCGGCTGGGTGGAGCTCGACCGCGCCGCCCTGGCCGCCCAAGGTCCCGACAGCGACGCCGCCAGGCTGGTGCTCGACCCGCTCGCGTCGTTCGGCGTGGTGGACGACGCCATGGGTGACGCGGCCACCGTCGAGGTCGTCGGGCAGGGCCGGGTGCGCGGCACGGCGGTCACCCACGTGGCCGTGCGGCCCGACGGAGCCGCCACGGCGGACGGCGCCGTCCCGCTCGATGTGTGGATCGACGCCGACGACGTAATCCGCCGCCTCGAGCTGCGGGTCGCCGCCGGCCCCGCGGCATCGGGCGAGCTCGTCACCCGCGTCGAGCTGTTCGACGTCGGAGCCGAGGTGGACATTCGGCCGCCCGAGGAGGGACCGACGTCTCGGTAGCCTTCACCACGGAAGGAGGGCTGTAATGCCCGGCTATGACCTCGCGGTCGACTTCATGGACATGACCAACGACCGGCGCCTCCTGACCCGGATCGAGGATGCGCGGCCCGGCTTCACGCCGATCGTCGGTCGTTACGTCGTCGTCGGTGACGAGGACGCCGAGCCCGCCGTGGCGCGGGTACCCCTTGTCGACATCGACGGCAACATCGAGCTCGAGGTGCTGCCCGGGGGCGTCGACTCCCACCGCGACCTCCTCACGCCCGTCTGACGCTGCCCCCACGACCCGACGGCGCGGTCGACGAGCCCCGGCCCCGCCCCGCGCGGCAGACTCGCGGGCGCATGGCACCTGAGCTCGGAACCACGGTGAACGACCACGGCGGTGAGCTGGCGCTCGCCGCACTCCGCCCGTTCGGCGTCGACACGCTGTTCACGCTGTCGGGCGGGCACGTCTTCCCGCTGTACGACGCCGCGGTCAAACGCGACCCGCCCACCCGCCTCGTCGACGTGCGCCACGAGCAGACCGCGACGTTTGCCGCCGAGGGCTACGCCCGGCTCACCCGGCGGCCGGGGCTGGCGGTGCTCACCGCCGGCCCCGGAGTCACGAACGGCATGTCGGCCATCACCCAGGCGCACTTCAACGGCTCCCCGGTCGTCGTGCTGGGTGGGCGGGCGCCGCAGGCGCGCTGGGGCGCAGGGTCGCTGCAGGAGCTCGACCACGTGCCGTTGGTGGCACCCGTCACCAAGCTGGCGCGCACGGTCACGGCGGTAGAGGACATCCCGGCGGCGGTCCACGAGGCCGCCGTGGCCGCCCTCACCCCGCACCGCGGACCGACCTTCGTCGACCTGCCGCTCGACGTCGCCTTCCGCCGGGGGGAGGCGACGGTCCCGCCCGGCACCCTGCCGGCGGCCACCGAGCCCGACCCCGACGTGGTGGCCCGGGCGGCGGCGCTCGTGGCGGAGGCCGAGCGGCCCATGCTGATCGCCGGGAGCGACGTGTGGTGGGCGGGCGCGGAGGCCGAGCTCGCCGCCGCCGTCGAGCACCTGCGGGTGCCCACGTTCGTCAACGGGCAGGGGCGGGGCTGTCTGCCGGCGGACCACCCGCTGGCCGCGGGCCGCACCCGGGGCCTGCTCAAGACCGAGGCGGACGTCGTGGTGGTGGCGGGCACGCCGCTCGACTTCCGGCTGTCGTTCGGGCGGTTCGGCGACGCCGCCGTGGTCCACCTCGTCGACAGCGAGGAGAGCCGCGCCGGCCATGTCGACGCCCTCACCGTCGCCGGCGACCTGCGCGTGACGCTGGCCGGCCTGGCCGGCTACGAGGGCAAGCGGGCCGACCACGAGCCGTGGGTCGACCGCGTCGGCGAGCTCGAGGTCGCCGCGGCGGCCGAGGACGAGGCAAGCCTGGCGGCGGACGCGACGCCGATCCTGCCCGGCCGCGTCTACGGCGAGCTGCGCGCCCGCCTGGACCGGGACGCCGTGGTGGTGTGCGACGGCGGCGACTTCGTGTCGTACGCCGGCAAGTACATCGACGTCTACGAGCCGGGATGCTGGCTCGACAGCGGGCCCTACGGGTGCCTGGGCACCGGCCTCGGCTACGCGATGGCCGCCCGCCTGGCCCACCCCGACCGCCAGGTGGTGGCGCTGCTGGGGGACGGGGCCGTCGGCTTCTCGCTCATGGATGTCGACACCCTGGTCCGCCACCAGCTCCCCGTGACGATGGTGGTCGGGAACAACGGCATCTGGGGCCTGGAGAAGCATCCAATGCGCGCGATCTACGGCTACGACGTGGCCGCCGACCTGCAGCCAGGCTGCCGCTACGACGAGGTGGTGGCCGCCCTCGGCGGCGCCGGCGAGACCGTCAGCGAGCCCGACGACATCGGCCCGGCCCTCGACCGGGCACTAGCCGCCGGCGTCCCCTACCTGGTCAACGTGATCACCGATCCCGCCGACGCCTATCCCCGCTCGTCAAACCTGGCCTGACTCCACGACCGAACATGCGGTGGTTACCGGGCCTATGACCCCGATTACCACCGCAAGTTCGTTGTTGGACACGTGTCCTCTACGAGCACTTCTCCAGGAAGCGCTCCACGTCGACCACCACCCGTGTCACCTTGCCGGCGGCCACCAGCCCCCGCTCGTCGGTGGCAGACACCGTGAACGTGAGCCGCCGACCCTCCACCTTCTCCAGCGTGGCCTCGGCCACGACCTTGGTGCCGACGGCCGTGGGCGCCAAGTGGTCGAGCTGCACGCGCATGCCCACCGTGGTGTGTCCCGCGGGCACCCGCCCGTCGACGGCCCGCAGCGACGCCTCCTCGCACAGGGCGATCAGGCGCGGGGTCGCGAGCACGGCGACCTGCCCGGAGTGGAACGCCAGCGCCGTGTCCTCGTCGTCGACGTCGAGGCTGACCGTGGCCGACAGGCCGGGTTCGAGAGGCACCCGGGTACAGTACGCATCCACGTCGTCGGCCGGTCAACGTCGGGGCCCACGCCCCCCAGGACTTGACGCGGCCGGCGTCGACGGCCGAGACAAGCCCGAGACAACCCGGTATCCCGATCGAATCGAGGTCTCCCGTGCTCGACGAAGCCCTGGTCCAGCGCACGCTCGCCACCGCCCTTCGCACCGGAGGTGACTTCGCAGAGGTGTTCGTGGAGGACAAGCGGTCCTCCGCCGCCATGCTCGACGACGGCCGCGTGGAGGAGCTGTCGTCCGGGCGCGACCGGGGCGCCGGCATCCGGGTCATCGTGGGCGAGACGACCGGGTTCGCCCACACTGCCGATCTCACCGACGCCGGCCTGCGCAGCGCCGCCGAGGCGGCGGCGGCCGCGGCCCGGTCGGGCGGCGGCGGTGTCCGCGAGGTCGCCCTCAGCCGCCAGCAGGCGCCGCGCCCCCACGAGGTGAGCATCCTGCCCGAGACGGTGGCCAAGGCGTCCAAGGTCGGGCTCCTCCGCCAGGCCGACGGCGCCGCCCGGGCCGAGGGTGGCTCGATCCGACAGGTCCGGGCCCGCTATGGCGACTCCCGCCGGCGCATCCTCGTCGCCAACAGCGACGGCCTGCTGGCCACCGACGACCAGGTCCGCACGCTGTTCGCCGTGTCGGCCGTGGCCTTCGGCGACACGGGCATGCAGACCGGCTACGAGTCCGTGGGCCGCACCATCGGGTTCGAGCTGTTCGACCGCTACGAAGTCGAGGACATCGCCCGCACCGCCGCCCGCCGGGCGATCACCAAGCTGGCCGCGCGGCCGGCGCCCTCGGGCACCCTGCCGGTGGTCATCGGCCCGGGCGGGGGCGGCGTGCTGTTCCATGAGGCGTGCGGCCACGGGCTGGAGAAGGACCTGGTCGACAAGGGCGCCTCGGTGTTCAAGGGTCGGCTGGGCCAGCAGGTGGCGTCGCCGCTGGTCACGCTGGTCGACGACGGCACGATGGCCGAGGAGTGGGGCTGCTACGCCATCGACGACGAGGGCACCCCCGCCCGGCGCAACGTCCTCATCCAAGACGGCGTCCTCACCGACTACATGTGGGACCACCTGCGGGCCCGCAAGGACGGCCGCCCCCGCTCGGGCAACGGCCGCCGCCAGAGCTACCAGCACCTGCCGATGGTGCGGATGACCAACACCTACCTGCTCGGCGGCGACGGCGACCCGGCCGACATCGTCGCTTCCACCGACCACGGTGTGTACGTCAAGGAGCTGGGCGGCGGCCAGGTCAACACCGCCACCGGCGACTTCGTGTTCGGGATGACCGAGGCGTACCTCATCGAGGGCGGCGAGATCGCCGAGCCGATCCGCGAGGGCAACCTCATCGGCAACGGCCCCAAGGTGCTCCAGGACATCGACGCCGTGGGCAACGACTTCGCCATGGGGCGTCCCGGCACCTGCGGCAAGGACGGTCAGGGCGTCCCCGTGGGCGACGGCGTCCCCACCCTGCGGGTCAAGGCGCTGACGATCGGCGGCACCGCAGCCTGATGAGTGACCTGCTCGACGTCGCCGACACCGTCGTCGACCACGCCCGGGACGGCGAGCAGCTCGAGGCCTACGTCGAGCGCTCCACCGACACCCAGGTGCGCGTGTACCAGGGCGAGGTCGAGCACTTGGCCGTGGCCGACTCCCTGGGGGTCGGCGTGCGTGTCGTGCGGGACGGGCGGCAGGGCTTCGCCTACTGCGGCACGTTCGACGCCGAGGCGCTGGGCGAGGCCGTGAACGACGCCCGCGACAACGCCGCTTTCGCGGAGCCCGACGACGCCGTCGCGCTGGCCGAGCCGGACGGCGTCGAGCCGGCCGAGCTCGACCTGTGGCGTCCCGGCCTGGACGAGGTGCCCACCGACACCAAGGTGGCCCTGGCGCAGGAGCTGGAGCGAGCGGTCCTGGCGGCCGACCCCCGCATCGTCGGCGTCGAGTCGTGCGACTACGGCGACTCCCTCGCCGAGACGGCGGTGGTGAGCACCTCGGGCCTCCGCCGTGCCTCCCGCGCCACCTCCTGCGACCTGGTCGCCTACTCGCTGGCGGGGGACGGCGACGAGACGCAGACGGGCTTCGGCTTCTCGCTGGGCCGGGCGTTCGACGAGCTCGACGTCGCGGTTGCGGCCCGGGATGCCGCCGACCGGGCCGTGCGCCTGCTCGGCGCCACCAAGCCGCCGTCGGGCCGGATGACCGTGGTGCTCGATCCGTGGGTCACCGCCCAGCTCGTCGGCATCGTCGCCGGCACGCTCGGCGCCGAGGAGGTGATCAAGGGCCGCTCGCTGTTCGCCGGGCGCGAGGGCGAGGAGGTGGCGGCCCCGTTCGTCACGCTGGTCGAGGACCCCACCGACGCCCGCTCGTGGGGGGCGGCACCGGTCGACGACGAGGGGCTGGCCACCCGGCCGGTGCGGCTCGTCGAGGACGGCGTCCTCCGGGGCTTCGTCCACTCCACCTGGACCGCCAAGCGGACGGGCGCCGCCGCGACCGGCTCGGCGGTGCGGGCCGGGTTCAAGTCGACCCCGACCGCCGGCTGCAGAGCGGTGGCCCTGACACCCGGCAAGCGGGATGCCTCCGCCCTGCTGGCGGGCGTGGACGACGGCGTGCTCGTTCAGGAGGTGTCCGGGCTGCACTCGGGCGTCAACCCCGTCTCGGGCGACTTCTCGACCGGCGCCCAGGGGCTGCGCATCCGGGGCGGGGCGCTGGCCGAGCCGTTGCGCGAGTTCACCGTCGCCTCGACCCTCCAGCGCCTGCTGCACGACCTGGTGGCGATCGGCTCCGACCTCACGTGGCTGCCGCTGCGGGCGGCCGGGATGACCCTGGTGATCGGCGACGTCGCCGTCTCCGGCGAGTAGGCGACCGACGTGGCGCACGCCCCGACGTGAGCGAGCTGCTGGAGCTGGCGACGAAGGTCGCCGGGGCCGGTCACGCCGGGGAGCAGGTGGAGGCGTTCGTGGCGCGTTCCACGTCGACGTCGGCCAAGGTCCACGGCGGAGCCGTCGAGTCCCTGACGCAGGCCACCTCCGCCGGCGTCGGTGTCCGGGTGATCGCCGACGGCCGCCAGGGTTTCGCCTGGTCCGGCTCGCTCGACGACGAGGTGATCGCCGAGGTGCTGGCCGAGGCCCGCGACAACGCCGCCCACGCCGAACCCGAGGACTGGGTGGGCCTGGCGGAGCCCGACGGTGTCGACCCGCCCGCCATCGACCTGTGGCGCGACGGGCTGGCGGCGCTGCCGACCGACGGGAAGGTCGATCGGGCGCTGGAGCTCGAGCGGGCGGTCCGGGCCCGCGACCCCCGCATCACCGGTGTCCGCGTCGCCCAGTGGGCAGACGGCGCCGGCGAGGCGGCGGTTGCCACCTCCACCGGCATCGCCGTGACGGGGCGCGCCACGTCATGCCGTCTGGCGGTGCTCGCCCTGGCGAGCGACGGCGACGAGACCGAGACCGGCTACGGCACCTCGGTCGGCCGCGAGCCGGACGACGTCGACCTCGACGAGGCGGCCGGCGACGCCGCCGAGCGGGCCACGCGCCTGCTCGGGGCCACCCAGCCCGACAGCGGCACCGTCACCCTGGTGCTCGAGCCCCGCATGGCGGCCACCCTGCTCGGGATCGTCGCCGGCACGCTCAACGGCGAGTCGGTGCTGAAGCAGCGCTCGCCGTTCGCCGACCGGGTCGGCGAACAGATCGCCTCGCCGCTGGTCACGCTGGTCGACGACCCGACCGACGCCGCCTCCCTGGGCGCGGACGCCCACGACGGCGAGGGGCTGGCCACCCGCCGCGTCCCGTTGATCGAGGGCGGCGTGCTCCAGGGGTTCCTGCACAACACGATGACCGGGCGGCGGGCGGGCGTGCCGTCGACGGCGTCGGCGGTCCGGGGCTACCGGTCGACCCCCGGCGTGGGCGCCCAGGCCCTGGCGGTCGCCACCGGTGCGGGGAGCCTCGACGAGCTCGTCGCCGACGTCGACCACGGCGTGCTGGTGCAGGCGATGACGGGAGTGCACTCGGGCGTCAACCCGGTCTCGGGCGACTTCTCGGTCGGCATCGAGGGCCTGATGGTGCGGGACGGTGCCCTGGCCGAGCCGGTCCGGGAGGCGACGGTCGCCTCCACGCTCCAACGCCTGCTGCTGGACGTGAGCGCTGTCGGCGGGGAGCGCGAGTGGACCCCCGGCGGGACGGGCGCCGCCGCCCTCGTCGTCCCCGGCGTCACGCTGAGCGG
>DASQUY010000185.1:0-2735 GCA_035641055.1 Acidimicrobiales bacterium
GCCGGCCCGTGCCGCAGTGGACCCGCCCCGGCGCGACCCCCGTGGAGACCCTCGGCCGCCAGGGTCCCCCCCACTGACGCGGGGTTCCGTCGGGCTGGACGTGGCCCCGCCACACAGCACCCGGTTTCGACCGTCGAGCCAAGAATTGCGACGTTGCCGCCCCCCGATCAGCGGCGCGCCTCGACATCGATCCATCGTGGTTTCACGCGTCGATCCCACCTGACCACGAACGGCAGCTGGCTCTCAACGACGGCAGCACGAACGTCAGCGACCGCACGACGTGCCCATGACAAGGCTGAACGGCTGAACACATCCTGTGCAATCCGATTGGCAATCCACCGGGCGTCACGGCCCCGGACTCGATGGCACTGCGTGGATCGCGCTCTGCACCTGACTTGCTACAACAGGACGCGACAACACCAGACGGACCCGTCGGGGCCACCTACGGATCAGAAGGTGGGGGTTCGAGTCCCTCCGAGCGCGGGGCACGCTGACAACCGGGTCAGCCCACGTGAGAGCCCGCACCGCTACCGGTCGGGGCCCTTGTCGTTCGGGGTGCGCCGGCGGCATCCCTTGGCCTACACGCGCCGCTCGTACTCACCCGCTCGACCCCCCTGTCGTCGAAGAAGTCCCGGATCGCTCACGGCCCCCGGCGGGCGGCGTAACCTTCGGGATGTGGAAACCTTCGACGGCCCGATCGTCGAGGCCGATCGGGGCGGCGCGTACGTACGGGTGCCGCCGGAAGTCGTGGAGGCGCTGGGCAGCAAGGGGCGAATACCGGTCCAGGCGACATTCGACGGCATCGCGTATCGGGGGTCGGTCGTTTCGATGGGCGGCCAGAAGGTGCTCGGCCTGTTGAAGGCGATTCGGGCCGAGCTCGGGAAGCGGCCTGGCGACATCGTCACCGTCACCGTGGAGCTCGACCGGGCCGAACGGTCGATCCCAGTGCCCGACGACCTCCGCGTTTCACTCGATCGGGCTGGGCTCGGCGCGACCTTCGACGGCCTGAGCTACTCGCATCGACGCGAGTACGTGTCGTGGATCGACGAGGCCAAGAAGGCCGACACGCGCTCGCGGCGCATCAGCCAGACGGTCGATCGCATCCGCGGCTGAGGGCAACGTGAGGCAGGCCTCGGTGCAGGTCGACGAGTTGCCGTATGTGGACGAGCACTCGGTTGTCATCGCCGCCAGCGTCGATGACGTCTGGGCCGCCCTGATGGAGCTCGACAATGCCTTCGCGCGACCTGTCGTCGCGACCTACGCCCGGGCGGTGGGTTGTGCCGACACCAAGCCCTCGGGGCCGCGGCCACTCGCCGAAGGCTCGTCGATGCCGGGCTTCCGCGTCGTCACTGCCCTACCGCGATCCAAGCTCGTGCTTGCGGGGCGGCATCGGTTCTCGTCGTATGCCCTGATCTTCCGCCTCGACGAGCTCGGTGCCGGACGGTCACGGCTGCGGGCCGAGAGTCGCGCCGCCTTTCCCGGCGTGACGGGCGCCGTTTACCGGATGCTTGTCATCGGCACGCGTGGGCACGTCGTCGGCATGCGACGCCTGTTGTCGGCCATCAAGCGCGCCGCCGAGCTGCGTACAAACTCCTGAGTAGGTAGCTGAGCACGGCTCCCACCTCGTCGGCGAGCTCGCACCCCGACGGTCTACCCGTTCCGGCGGACCTCCCGGTAGGGCCGGTCGCGGTCGTCGGACGGCTCGCGCAGCAGCCCCAGCGCCCGCTCGCCGATGATGTTCCGCTGGATCTGGTCCGTCCCCCCGGCGATCGACTGGGCCGGCACCGACGTGAGGATCTCGGCGACGACGCCGGGCAGCAGCCCCGCCATCCCGGCGATGGAGCTGTGCGCGCGCGCCGACGCCCGCGCCACGTCGGACAGGCCGAGCTTGCCGAGCGAGCCCTCCGGCCCCGGCTGGCGGCCCGCCGCCCGGGCGGCCGCTGCCCGCTGCGCCGTCCACCGGTGGGCCGACACCAGCGCGTGCACGCCGGCGACCGACTGGCGCACCAGCGGGTCGTCGCCCAGCCCCGCCGACCGCGCCGCCTCCACCAGCAGGTCGGGCCGGCCCGCCCGTTGCGGGTACCAGTCGTAGGTCCGGGCCCACTCGGCCGCCTCCGCCTCGGCCTCGTCCCGGCACCGGCCCGGTGC
Organism: Acidimicrobiales bacterium; assembly: GCA_035641055.1. Taxonomy (GTDB): domain Bacteria; phylum Actinomycetota; class Acidimicrobiia; order Acidimicrobiales; family VFJN01; genus DASQUK01. The sequence continues at coordinate 2,149 of DASQUY010000185.1, forward strand.
CACCCGGTCGAAGCGGACGCCGCCCATTCCCCCGAACCGCCGCTCGTGGGCCAGCGTCGTGAGCGCCACCGACCACCCGTCCCCCACCGCGCCGAGCGCGTTGGCGGCCGGCACCCGAGCGCCGGTGAGGAACACCTCGTTGAACGATGCCTTGCCGTTCATCTGCCGCAGCGGGCGCACGTCGACGCCGTCCTGGTGCATCGGGAACGCGAACCACGTGATGCCGCGGTGCTTGGGCGCGTCCCAGTCGGTGCGGGCGACGAGCAGGCCGTAGTCGGCGTGGTGCGCGCTGGTGTTCCAGACCTTCTGGCCGCTGACGACGAACTCGTCGCCGTCGCGTACCGCCGTCGTCGACAGGCCGGCCAGGTCGGAGCCGCTGCCCGGCTCGGAGAACAGCTGGCACCACGTGTCCTCGCCGGTCAGCGTCCGCGAGATGAACCGGCGCTGCTGCTCGTCGGTCCCATGGGCGAGGATCGTCGGCGCCGCCAGCCCGACGCCGCCGCCGACGGGCAGCCCGACCGCGCCCGCGCGCGCCAGCTCGTCCTCCACCACGCCCCCGGCCACCGGCGGCAGGCCGCGGCCGCCCA
>DASQUY010000186.1:0-8151 GCA_035641055.1 Acidimicrobiales bacterium
GTCGGCGTGCTCGTGGGATTCGAGCGGGTCGACCTGTCCGGCTTCGAGGTGCTGGACAGCGCCGCCGTGGCCCAGGTGTTCACGCTGCAGTCGATCGGGATCGTGTTCCTCGGTGTGCTGCCCCTCCTCCTCGGGCTGGCCACGGCGATCGTGCCGCTGCAGGTCGGCGCGTCCACCGTCGCCTTCCCGCGGGCGAGCGCCGCCGCCTACTGGACCTTCCTGGCGTCGGGCGGCATCGTGATCGCCGCATATGCGCTCGACGGCGGTCCCTTCGGCGGCGACGGCGACGCCGTCGCCCTCTTCGTCGCCGCCTTCATCGCCCTCCTCGCGGCCCTGGCCGTCGCCACCGTCTCGGTGGTGACCACCGTCCTCACGCTGCGGGCGCCGGGCATGACCCTGCGCCGCACGCCGCTGTTCCCGTGGTCGATGGTCGTCGGTGGGACGGTGTGGCTGCTCACCCTCCCGGCGCTGGCCGGCGTGATGCTGCTCGTCTACGTCGACCTGAACTACGGCCAGCAGTTCCTGGCGGGCGCGGACGGCGTCTACGACCGCATCGCCTGGACCTTCTGGCAGCCCACGCTCTACGCCTTCGCCATCCCCGCCCTCGGCATCATCGCCGACGTCGTCCCGGTGTTCGCCCGCCGTCGCCATCAGCGGCACGCCGTGGCGATGGCGCTGATCGGCCTGTTCGGCGTGCTCAGCTTCGGCGTCTGGGCGCAGCTCCCGTTCACCATCGACGGCTCCACCCGCACGCCGGACTGGCTGTACGACGGCGTGTGGATCGCCGTCGGCATCCTCGCCGTCATCCCCGTGGTCGGGCTGCTCGGGCTGTGGACCGCCACGCTCGGCCGCGGCCGGCCGCGCCTCGCCAGCCCGCTGATCCTGGCCCTGTTCGCCGGGCTGCTCCTCGTGGGGGGAGTGGTCGCCGGCGTGGTGACCGTCATCGAGGAGCTCGACGTCGCCGCCACCACTTGGGCCTCGGGGCAGGAGGTCCTGGTGCTGGCCGGGACGGTCGTCGCCGCCGGCGCCGGCCTGTGCTTCTGGGCGCCCAAGCTCTACGGCAAGCTCCTCTCGGACGGGCTCGTGCGGTTGGGCGCCACGCTGCTGACCCTGGGGGCGGGCGTGGCGGCCATCGCCTACGGCGTGGCCGGACTGTACGACCAGCCCCGGTTCATCGCCGCCGACATCGGCGCCGCCGTCAGCGAGATCGACACGGTCGAGACGGCCAACCTGGTGGCGGCGGTCGGACTGACCGTGGCCGCCGTCGGGATCCTGGCCGTGGTGGCCGCCCTGCTGCGTCCCGCGCGCCGCGGCGATGCCGTGGCGGACGACCCCTGGGACGGGCACACGCTCGAGTGGACCACCTCGTCGCCACCGCCCATCGGCCACTTCGCCACCCTGCCCGAGATCACGTCGGAGGCCCCGCTCTACGACGCCCGCCACGCCCCCTCGTCGGCGGAAAGGGAGCCGTCCGCGGCGACAGGGAGCACCGAGGCCGACACCTGATGTCCACCGCCGCCACGTCCACCGACCTCGAGGTCTTCTCCGGCGCCCCGGCCCCCGCCCCGCCGCGGCCCCGGGTGCTGCTCGTCGGCTCCGCCCTGGCGGCGACCGCCAGCGCCATGGTGGTGCTGACGCTGATAGCCATCTACGTCCGGATGCGGGCTGACGTCATCGCCGGAGGAGAGTCGTGGCTGCCCGAGGAGGTGAACCTGCAGCTGTCGCCCGGCAACATGGGCATGGTCACGCTGCTGATGTCGGGCGTCACCGTGGCCTGGGCGGTCGACGCGCTGCGCAACGACGACCGCATCCACGCCTACCTGGCGTTCGGGGTCAGCATCCTCCTCGGCGTCGCCTACATCCCGACGGTCGTGTTCGGCTGGCAGCAGCTCGGCCTCGGGATCAGCGACACGCCCCAGGCGCTCCTCATCTACACCATCACCGCTCTCCACGTCGCCATGGTCGGCGTGGGGCTGCTGTTCCTGGCGGTGATGGCGTTCCGGGCGCTCGGCGGCCAACTCACCGGCCGGGGCGCCGAGGGCGCCGCCGCGGCCGCCCTGTACTGGTACGTGGCCATCGCCGTCTATGCGGTGGTCTGGTACACGATCACGGTCACGAAGTGAAGGCACCATGAGCGAGCGTCCCGGAGGGCGAGAGAGCGAGCCCGGCCCGAGCGGCCGTGGGAGCGGGAGGCCTGGCCCGAGCGGCCCGCTGCGAAGCAGCAAGAGCGGGGAGCACGTCGCATGATCACCGCCGGCTCCAAGTGGTACTTCGGCCTGGGCGTCGTGTCGTTCGTGCTCGCCGCCGCCTACGGGTGGACCACCGGGGGGAGCGGCCTCGGTCCGTTGACGCTCGGGTACAAGGGCGGCGTCGGTGACCACCTCGGCTACGGCGTGTTGGCGGCCACGGCCGTGATCGGCTTCTTCCTGGGGAGCCTGTCGGTCGCGGTGCGCGATGCCAATGCCCCCGCAGTCGCGCAGGTCGCGGGCACGGAGAACGTGCCGCCCGCCATCCCGGCGCCCCCCAGCTACTGGCCGGCCGTCACGGCGTTCGGGGTGGCGCTGGTGGTCGTCGGGCTGGTCGCCTCGCCCATCCTCTTCGTCTTCGGCCTGGTGGCCCTCGGCATCGTGCTCGTCGAGTGGGCCGTGCAGGCCTGGGCCGACCGCGCCACCGGCGACCCGGCCACCAACCGACGGATCCGCAACCAACTCATGAACGCCATCGAGCTCCCGGCGGCCGGCATCCTGGCCATCGCGGTGATCGTCGTGGCGTTCTCCCGGCTGTTCCTGGCCGTGTCGGCCGAAGCCGCCGTCTGGGTGGCCATGGCCGTGGCCGCCGTCATCGTCGTCATGGGCTTCGTCGTCGCCTCCCGGCCGAGGATCAGCTCGAACGTGGTCGTCGGCCTGCTGCTGCTCGCGGCCGTGGCCGTCATCGGCATGGGCGTCGCCGGGGCCGTGTCGGGGGAGCGCGAGTTCCACCCGGCCGTGGAGGAGGAGGGCGAGTGAGCCCCGATCCCGAGCCGAGACGGCGGCACCCCCTCCGGCGGCTCCTGCCCCTGCTGGTGACGCTGATCCTGGTGGTGAGCGCCTGCGCCGCCGACGCCCCCCAGGACACGCTGGAGCCCGAGGGCCCGATCGCCCGCAAGATCGACAACCTCGTCAACCCGGTCTTCCTCATCGCCGCCGGCGTGTTCGTCCTCGTCGAGTTCGGCGCGCTGTTCCTCGCCTTCAAGTTCCGGCAGCGCCGCGACAGCGACCCCGACAAGGACGACGACGAGCTCCCCACGCAGACCCACGGCAACACGAAGCTCGAGATCGGCTGGACGATCCTGCCCGCCGTCCTGCTCGCCTTTGTCGGGTTGTTCACGCTGGTGACCCTGTTCGACATCGAGAACACCGAGGAGGACATGACCGTCCAGGTCACGGGCCAGCAGTGGTGGTGGGAGTTCACCTACGACACCGACGGCGACGGCGAGTTCACCGACGAGGATCTCCTCACCGCCAACGACCTCGTCGTCCCTGCCGGGCAGAACGTTCGCCTCGAGGTCACCTCGCGCGACGTCATCCACTCGTTCTGGATCCCCAAGCTCGCCGGCAAGAAGGACGCCGTGCCCGGCCGGGCGCACCCGCTCACCATCAACGCCGACGAGCCGGGCACGTTCGTCGGCCAGTGCACCGAGTACTGCGGGCTGTCGCACGCCTTCATGCGCCAGCGGGTCGTCGCCCTGCCCCCGGACGAGTTCGAGGCCTGGCTCGCCGACCAGCAGGAAGACGCCGACCGGCCCACCGACGAGCAGGCGGCGGCCGGCGCCGACCTGTTCCGCAGCCAGTGCTCGGTGTGCCACCTGGCCCGGGGCATCAATGACGACGAGTTCGCCGACGCGGGCGAGGGCACCGAGCAGCTCATCTCCGCCAAAGCCCCGGACCTCACCCACTTCGCCAGCCGGGGCGCCTTCGCCGGTGCCAGCTTCAACCTCTGGGTCGACCAGGACGGCGACGAGGTCGTCGAGGCCGACGAGATCGGGTTCGACAGCGGCGGCGAGCTCAACCACGGCGACCTCGAGGCCTGGCTGCGTGACCCGCCGGGGCAGAAGCCGATGGACCCCGTCACGCCCGAGGAGGTCGAGGCGGGGGAGCCGGGCAAGGGCATGCCCAACCTGAACCTGTCCGAGCAGCAGATCGACGACCTCGTCGCTTTCCTCGAGACCCTGGAATAGGTGTAGGTGTAGAGACATGGCGATCGTCGAACGCCCGACAGCGCCCCTCGAGTTGCCGCCGGGGACCGCGGTCACCACCCGCCCGCTCGGGGTCTTCACGCGGCCCCAGGCGACGACGGGATGGCGGAGCTGGCTGACGACCATCGACCACAAGCGCATCGGCATCATGTACGGCGCCGCGGCGTCCTTCTTCTTCCTGCTGGGGGGCATCGAGGCCCTGCTCATCCGCGCCCAGCTCGCGGCGCCCGGCCAGAAGCTGTACTCGGCCGACCTCTACAACCAGATCTTCACCATGCACGGGGTGACGATGATCTTCCTCGTCGTCATCCCGCTCGGCGCGGCGTTCATGAACTACGTGATGCCGCTGCAGATCGGCGCCCGCGACGTCGCCTTCCCCCGGCTCAACGCCTTCAGCTTATGGTTGTTCCTGTTCGGCGGCCTGTTCCTGAACACGTCGTGGTTCCTGGGCGGCGGCGCCGACGGTGGCTGGTTCGCCTACGCCCCCAACACCGGCGTGACGTTCTCGCCCAGCCACGGCATGGACTTCTACGCCCTCGGCCTGCAGATGACAGGCATCGCCTCCCTGGCGGGCGCCATCAACCTCGTCGTCACCGTGCTCAACCTGCGGGCGCCCGGCATGACGCTCATGAAGATGCCGGTGTTCACCTGGATGGGCCTCGTCACGCAGCTCCTGCTGGTGTTCGCCCTGCCGGTCCTGTCGGTGGCGCTGTTCCTCCTGACCTTCGACCGGCTGTTCGACGCCAACTTCTTCAACGTGTCCGCCGGCGCCGACCCGCTGCTGTGGGAGCACCTGTTCTGGATCTTCGGTCACCCCGAGGTGTACATCCTGATCTTGCCGGCCTTCGGGATCGTGTCCGACATCATCCCGGTGTTCTCACGCAAGCCGCTCTTCGGCTACCCGTTCGTCGTGTTCTCCGGCATCGCCATCGGCTTCATGGGCTGGGGCGTGTGGGCGCACCACATGTTCTCCTCGGGCCTGGGGCCGATCTCGGTGGCGGCGTTCGCCCTGTCCACGATGTTCATCGCCGTGCCCACCGGCGTGAAGATCCTCAACTGGATGGCGACCATGTGGGGCGGACGGCTGCGGTTCACGACGCCGATGCTGTTCGCCATCGGTCTGGTCACGATGTTCACCATCGGGGGCCTGTCGGGCGTCACCCACGCCGTCGCGCCCGCCGACACCCAGCAGACCGACACCTATTACATCGTCGCCCACTTCCACTACGTCCTCTTCGGCGGCGCGCTGATGGGCTTCCTGGGCGGCCTCTACTACTGGTGGCCCAAGGCGTTCGGCTTCATGCTCAACGAGAAGCTCGGCAAGTGGAACTTCTGGCTCACCCTCATCGGCTTCAACCTGACCTTCGGGCCGATGCACATCCTGGGCCTGCAGGGCATGCCCCGCCGGATCTCCACCTATGCCGAGGGCTTCGGCTTCGAGTTCTGGAACGCGGTGGCCACGGCCGGCGCCTTCTTCATCGCCGTGGCCATGCTGGTGCTCGTCGCCAACGTCTGGGTGAGCTGGCGGGCCCACCGGGCGGACCCGGTCGACCCCGGGCCCGACCCCTGGGATGCGCGCACTCTCGAGTGGTCCGTGCAGTCGCCGACGCCGACGCACAACTTCGATGCCGTGCCCACCGTGTCGCACCTGGACGAGGTCTGGCACCGCAAGTACGAAGAGAACGCCGAGGGCAAGGTCGTGCGCATCGCGAGCGGCGCCGAGGTCGCCCAACCGGGCGACGGCACCGGGGTGCACCTGCCGTCCCCGTCCTACTGGCCGCTGGTCATGGCCGCCGCCCTGCCGCTCATCGGCTACGGCCTCATCTTCAACCTGGCCTTCGCGGCGGTGGGCGGGGTGCTCGTGCTGCTGGCGGCCTTCGGGTTGGGCATGGAGCCCGCCGACGATCCCGAGGCCCAACACGGCCCCGCCGGCGAGGGGCACGGGAACGGGCACGCCGAAGACACCGACGAATCGGCGGACGAGGGAGCCGACGGCGAGGAGGCCGGCGGCGAGGCCGTGCCGGCGGTGACGGGCGCCAGCACCGCCGCCGACAGGACGCCCGAGGAGGGCAGCACCGATGGCTGACACCGTCGTCCACGAGGCGCCGACCGCCGCCCCGCACGCCGGCCCGGCGGCGGTGCACGGGCCGAGCCACGCCACCAGCACGGGCCTGTCCAACACCAAGCTGGCGATGTGGGTGTTCCTGGGGTCGGACTGCCTGCTCTTCGGCGGCCTGATCTCCACCTACCTGCTGCTGCGCCACCGGGTGCCGCCCGGCCAGGGTCCCGGCCCGACCGACGTGTTCGACATCCCGTTCACGTCTGTGTCGAGCTTCGTGCTGCTGTTCAGCTCGCTCACCATGGCGCTGGCCGTGGGGGCGATCCACCGGGGCGACGAGCGCCGCTGCCGCACGTTCCTGTTGACGACGGCGTTGCTCGGCGCCCTGTTCGTCGGCGGCCAGGCCTACGAGTTCACGGTCTTCGTCCGGGAGGGCCTCGGGTACACGACCAACATCTTCGGGTCGGCCTTCTACACGCTGACCGGCTTCCACGGCACCCACGTGAGCGTGGGCATCATGTTCCTGCTGGGCCTGTTCATCCTGTCGCTGCGCGGCAGACTGGGGGTCGAGCGGGCCGAGACCGTGGAGATCTTCGGCCTGTACTGGCACTTCGTCGACATCGTGTGGATCCTGATCTTCACGGTCGTCTACCTGATCCCATGAGCACCGAGACCTCGCCCCAGCAAGCCCCTGTCACCGCCGCGGACCACGAGGCGCACCAGAAGGAGCACCCGAGCGACTGGGTCTACATCCAGGTCGCCATCTGGCTCGGCATCATCACGGCCCTCGAGGTGTCGACCTACTTCTGGGACGACTGGTTCGGGTTCGACGCCTCGGCCACCGGGGTGGCGGTGGCGCTCATCCTCATGATGATCATCAAGTTCGCCGGCGTGTGCCTGTGGTTCATGCACCTGCGGTACGACCACCCGCTGTTCCGTCGCGTCTTCGTGTTCGGCCTGCTGCTGGCGGTGGCGGTGTACCTCATCGCCATGACGGCGCTGGAGTTCTGGTCGTCGAGCTCCGCATCGGGGGCGTGAGGGCGTGACAGCCGGGCTGCTCGCCGCCGGGGGGACCGACTTCTGGCGGTGGCAGCCGCATCCCGAGGTCTGGGTGCTCGTGGGGGGCGTCGCCCTGCTCGCCGTCTACGCCCTGCGGGTGGTCGGACCCAAGGTGGTGGCCCCCGGCGAGCGGGTCGCTACCCGCAGCCAGCTCGCCTGGCTGGGCCTCGGCCTGGTCTTGCTGTGGTTCGCGTCGGACTGGCCGATGCACGACATCGGCGAGGAGTACCTGTTCTCGGTGCACATGGTCCAGCACACGCTGCTGACGCTCGCGGTGCCTCCGGTCCTGCTCCTGGCGACCCCCGAGTGGCTGGCCCGGCTGGTGCTGGGCCGGGGGCGGGCGAAGCGCGTGTTCACCGCCATCGCTCGGCCGCTCCCGGCGGCGCTGGCGTTCGGCGGGCTGCAGCTCTTCACCCACTGGCCGGCCGTGGTCAACGCCACGGTGGAGAACGGGCTGCTGCACTACCTCGTGCACGCCGCGCTCGTGGCGACGGCGTTCGTCCTGTGGATGCCCGTGTGCGGGCCGTTGCCCGAGCTGCGGATCTCCTATCCCTCGCAGATGATCTACCTGTTCGTCGTGTCGATCATCCCGACCGTGCCGGCGGCCTGGCTGACGTTCGCCGAGGGCTCGGTCTATGCGGCCTACGACGTCCCGCAGCGGTTATGGGGCCTCACAGTGACGACCGACCAGCAGGTGGCCGGCCTCATCATGAAGCTGGTCGCCGGCGGCTTCCTCTGGCTGATCATCGCGGTGCGGTTCTTCCAGTGGGCGTCGAAGTTTTCCGACACCGACAGGGCG
>DASQUY010000187.1:0-14023 GCA_035641055.1 Acidimicrobiales bacterium
GTCGACCCCGGCGTTCGCCGAGGAGGACGGGCCGCTGCTCTACCGGTGCTGGTTCGACGCGGCCGCGGTGGAGGGACGACGGGCGTGGCTCACGTTCGACGGCCTCTTCTACCAGGGCGACGTGTGGCTCGACGGCGGCTACCTGGGCGACACCGAGGGCTACTTCCTGCCCCACACGTTCGAGGTCACCGACCAGCTCCGCGGGCGGGCCGAGCACGTTCTGGCGGTGGAGGCCGCCTGCGCCGCGGAGCAGCCCGGCACGCCCAAGCGCAACCTCACCGGCGCGTTCCAGGCTTCGAGCTACCTCGACCCCACCTGGAACCCCGGCGGCATCTGGCGTCCCGTGCGGCTGGACGAGACCGGGCCGGTGCGCATCGCCGGGCTGCGGGTCGTGTGCCGCGAGGCCTCCCCCGAGCGGGCGGTCGTGGCCTTGCGGGCGACGCTGGACAGCGATGCCCCCCGCACGGTCCGCCTCCGGAGCGAGCTGGGCGCCCTCGACCACGACCAGACCCACCCGCTGGCGGCCGGCGAGAACACGCTCGAGTGGACGGTCACCGTCGAGCGTCCCGACCTCTGGTGGCCCCGGGCCCTCGGTAATCCCGTCCTGCACGACGTGACGGTGGCAGTGCGGCTCGACGACCTCCCCAGCGACGAGCGGCAGCTGCGCACCGGGCTGCGGTCGGTCCGCCTGCGTCGTTGGATCTGCGCGGTCAACGGCGAGCGCCTCTTCCTCAAGGGGGCCAACCAGGGGCCGACGCGCATGGCGCTGGCCGAGGCGACCCCCGACGAGCTGCGGGCCGACGTCGCCTGGGCGCTCGACGCCGGGCTCGACCTGCTGCGCCTGCACGCCCACGTGTCGCGCCCCGAGTTGTACGACGCCGCCGACGAGCAGGGGCTGCTGCTGTGGCAGGACATGCCGCTGCTGGGGGGCTACGCCCGGGGTGTCCGCAGGGCGGCGGCGCGCCAGGCCCGGGAGGCCGTCGACCTGCTGGGACACCATCCGTCGATCGCCGTGTGGTGCGGCCACGACGAGCCCGTCCCGGTCGACGCCCCGCTGTGGGCCCAGCAGGTCCCGCGGTGGAACCGGACCGTGCTCGACGCGTCGGTCAAGCGGGCCCTCGAGCGGGCCGACGGCTCCCGTCCGGCGGTCGCCCACTCCGGGGTCCTCCCCCACCCGCCCCAGCTCGAGGGGACCGACAGTCACCTCTGGTTCGGCTGGCACCGCGGCGACGAGCGCGACCTGGCGGGCTTCGCCCGGGCGCTGCCCCGGATGGTGCGCTTCGTCGGCGCGTTCGGCGCCCAAGCCGTGCCGTCGGCCGACGCTACGGGCGACGGTGCCGCCTTCTGCCAGCCCGACCGCTGGCCCGACCTCGACTGGGATCGGCTGGCCGAGCGCCACAACCTGCAGAAGGAGCGCCTCGACCGCTACGTCCCGCCCGCCGCCCACGCGGACTTCGACGACTGGCGCACCGCCACCCAGCGCTACCAGGCCGAGCTGATCCGGCGCCACGTCGAGACCCTGCGGCGGCTCAAGTACCGCCCCACCGGCGGGTTCGCGCAGTTCTGCCTCGCCGACGGGCACCCCGGTGTGACCTGGTCGGTGATCGACCACGACCGGCGCCCCAAGCTCGGCTACGCGGCGCTGTGCGAGGCGTGCCGCCCCGTGATCGTCGTGGCCGACCGCCTGCCCGCCACCGTGGAGCCCGGCCAGGCGCTGGCGCTGGACGTCCACGTCGTGTCGGACCTCCGGTCACCGCTCGACGACACAAGGGCGACCGCCCGGCTGTCGTGGCCGGGCGGGGACCACACGTGGCGCTGGTCGGGCGACATCCCGGCCGATGCGTGCGTCCGGGTCGGCACCCTGCAGGCGGTCGCGCCCGAGGCCGAGGGCACACTCGCCCTCGACCTCGAGCTCCGCCCGCCCGCCGGAGAGGTCGTCACCAACCGCTACGAGGCGACGATCACCCCCTGAAGTTACCGGTTGGGCATGTGCCGGCTGCCGGGGACGAACTCGTCACCCGAGCCCGACTCGGCCTGCGCCTGCCGCTCGATCGCCGAAACACTCGGGAACGAGGCACGGTTGCCGCTGTCGGCCGACTCGGCCTGCCGCTCGATCGCCGAGACACTCGGGAACGAGGACGACTCGCCCTGCGACTCCAGGTACTGCTCGGCCGCCCGGTTTCCGGCCTCGATCGCCGAGACGCTCGGGAACGACGACGGCGAGGGCTGCGACTTCAGCTCCGCCTGCCGCTCGATCGCCGAGACGCTCGGGAACGACGACGGCGTGGCAACGTTGCTGCCCTGCCCGTACACGGTGAGCAGGCCCTCCACGAAGGCGTCGCGCTCGGCCTGGACGTCCTGCGACTCCAGCCACGCCCGGTACTGGTCGTTGTGGTCCTTCAGGTCGGCACGGGTGGCGGCCGACTTGCTGTACGTCCGGGCGTTGCCATCGAGCTGGGCCTGCCGCTCGAAGTCGCTCACGCCTGGGAACACGGGCGATGGGGCCGGCGCGGCCTTCTCGGCCAAGGCGTGGTCAGCGGTCTCACCGAACTCGAGGCTCGCGGCGTCGGCCCGCGACTCCAGCTGCTTCGTGTACTGGTCGGCCTGGTGGGCCAGGGCCGCCCGGTTGGACTGCTCCGGCGTGTCCGAGTCGTCTGCCACGATGATGCCCACGGTGGCACCGACGGTGGCGCACACCGCGGCAGCCGCCGCCCAGACGTACCGGGCGCGGCGCCGTGGGGCCCGCGGCGGAGCCTCCGGCGGAGCCTTGATCCCGCCGGGCGGCGCCTCATGTTGGTCCAGCAATGTGTCAGTGGTTGTAGCCATGACGGTCCTCCCGCCTCTCCTCGGCGGATGTCCGTCACCCGCCGACCTCACGATGCGCCGATCCGCCGCCGCCGACCGCCACAGGTGACACACCCGTTAGGTGACTTCCGTCGGTGACCGACGTCACGCCGGCCATCGCTCGCAGCGGTGGCGGGCCCAGTTGCCATCGCCCGAACGACGGCGAGTACGGTCACGAGCGATGCGGACGATGGAGCGGCAAGAGCGGCCGGAACGGCAGACCGTCACCCCCGTCCAACCCCGGCCCCGCCGCCCCGCCCCCTGGCCGGTCGAGTTCTACCGCTCCGCCGTGGGCATGAAGTGGGTCATGGCGCTCACCGGGATCGGGCTCATGGCCTATGTGTTCCTCCACATGCTCGGCAACCTCAAGGTGTACGGCGGCGCCGAGAGCTTCAACCACTACGGCGAGTTCCTGCGCGAGTTGCTCGTGCCGCTCCTGCCCCGCACGTGGACGCTGTGGATCCTGCGCGTCGGGCTCATCGTCGCCTTCGCCCTCCACATCCACGCCGCCTACCGGCTCACACGCATGAACCGCCGGGCCCGCGCCGAGGGCCGGTACGTCTCCCCGCGCGACTGGCAGGCGGCCAACGCCGCCAGCCGGTCGATGCGCTGGACGGGCGTCGTCATCGCCCTGTTCGTCATCTGGCACCTGGCCGACCTGACGTGGGGCACCGTCAACCCCGACTTCGTGCGCGGCGACGTCTACCGCAACCTCGTCGCGAGCTTCGAGCAGCCCTGGAACGCGGCGCTCTACATCGCCGCCAACGTGGCGCTCGGCATCCACCTGTTCCACGGCGCCTGGTCGATGTTCCAGAGCCTCGGCCTCAACAACCCCAAGTGGAACTCGTGGCGCCGGGCCTTCGCCGGGGGCTTCGCCGGCGTCGTGATGCTGGCCAACCTGAGCTTCCCCATCGCGGTGCTCGCCGGCGCCGTGGACGCCGACGGCAACGACGACTGCCGGGTCGTGGACGGCACGATCGAGACCTGCGAGCTCTACGAGGAGGAGGGGGCACAGGGTTGATCGGCGAGCTCAACAGCCACACCCCCAACGGACCCATCGCCGAGCGGTGGACGCAGCGTCGCTCCGACATGAAGCTGGTTGCGCCCCACAACCGGCGCCGCTTCGACGTGATCGTCGTGGGCAGCGGCCTCGCCGGCGCCTCGGCGGCCGCCACCCTGGGGGAGCAGGGCTACAACGTCGACGTCTTCACGTACCACGACACGCCCCGTCGGGCGCACTCGATCGCCGCCCAGGGCGGCATCAACGCCGCCAAGAACTACCGGGGGGACGGCGACTCGGTGCACCGCCTGTTCACCGACACGATCAAGGGCGGTGACTTCCGGAGCCGGGAGTCCAACGTGTACCGCCTCGCCGAGGAGTCGGTGAACATCATCGACCAGTGCGTGGCGCAGGGTGTGCCGTTCGCCCGGGAGTACGGCGGCCTGCTCGACACGCGCAGCTTCGGCGGGACGCAGGTGTCGCGCACGTTCTACGCCCGGGGCCAGACCGGCCAGCAGCTCCTGCTCGGCGCCTACCAGCAGATGATGCGCCAGGTGCACCTGGGCAACGTCAAGCTCCACACCCGCACCGAGATGCTCGACCTGGTCGTCAAGGACGGCCGGGCGGCGGGCATCGTCGTGCGCGACATGGTCACCGGCCAGGTCACGTCCCACTCGGCGCACGCCGTGCTGCTCTGCACCGGCGGCTACAGCAACGTCTTCTACCTGTCCACCAACGCCAAGTACTCCAACGCCACGGCGATCTGGCGGGCCCACCGCCGGGGCGCTCTCTTCGCCAACCCGTGCTTCACCCAGATCCACCCCACGTGCATCCCGGCCAGCGACGAGTTCCAGTCGAAGCTGACGCTGATGTCGGAGTCGTTGCGCAACGACGGGCGCATCTGGGTGCCGAAGGACCCCGAGGATGCGCGGCCGCCCGACCAGATCCCGGAGGCCGGGCGCGACTACTACCTCGAGCGCAAGTACCCGGCCTTCGGCAACCTGGTGCCCCGCGACGTCGCCTCCCGCAACGCCAAGACGGTCGTGGACCAGGGCCGCGGCGTGGGCCCGCTCCGCAACGGGGTGTACCTCGACTTCGCCGACGCCATCGGCCGGCTGGGCGAGACCACCATCCGCGAGCGCTACGGGAACCTGTTCGACATGTACGAGCGGATCACCGACGAGGACCCGTACCGCGTCCCGATGCGCATCTACCCCGCCGTCCACTACACGATGGGCGGGCTGTGGGTCGACTACGACCTGATGTCCAACGTCCCCGGCCTGTTCGTGCTGGGCGAGGCCAACTTCTCCGACCACGGCGCCAACCGGCTCGGGGCGTCGGCGCTCATGCAGGGGCTGGCCGACGGCTACTTCATCATCAGCTACACGCTGGCCGACTACCTGGCGGGGCTGCTCGGTGAGCCGCCGGTGCCGACCGACGACCCGGCCTTCGCCGACGCCGAGCGCTCGGTGGAAGACATCGTCGCCCGGCTGCTGTCGGTCGGCGGCACCCGCTCGGTCGACCACTACCACCGTGAGCTCGGCAAGATCATGTGGGACCACTGCGGCATGTCCCGCAACCGCGCGGGCCTGGAGAAGGCGCAGTCGGAGATACCGGCGCTGCGGGAGGAGTTCTGGAAGGACGTGCGCGTGCTGGGCGGCTCGACGCTCAACCAGTCGCTGGAGAAGGCAACCCGGGTCACCGACTTCTTCGAGCTCGCCGAGCTGTTGGTGCGCGACGCCCTGCACCGCGAGGAGTCGTGCGGCGGCCACTTCCGCGAGGAGAGCCAGACCGACGAGGGCGAGGCCCGCCGCGACGACGACCGCTTCGCCTACGTGGGCGCCTGGGAGTGGACCGGAAAGGGCAACGAGCCGCTGCTCCACAAGGAGCCGCTCGAGTTCGAGTACGTGAAGCTCGTCCAGCGGTCCTACAAGTGAGCTGGGGAGGGCTCGTTCGATGGATCTGACCCTGCACGTCTGGCGTCAAGCCGGCCCCGGTCGGCCCGGGAAGATGGTGACCTACTGGGACGAGGCCAAGGACATCAGCGCCGACATGTCGTTCCTGGAGATGCTCGACATCGTCAACGAGCGGCTCATCGCCAAGGGCGAGGAACCGATCGCCTTCGAGCACGACTGCCGGGAGGGCATCTGCGGGAGCTGCGGCATGATGATCAACGGCCGGGCCCACGGGCCCGAGCGGGGCACGGCCGCCTGCCAGCTCCACATGCGCAAGTTCCGCGACGGCGACGAGATCTTCGTCGAGCCGTGGCGAGCCCGGGCGTTCCCCGTGTTGCGCGACCTCGTCGTCGACCGCTCGGCCTTCGACCGGATCATCGAGGCCGGCGGCTACATCACCGCCCCCACCGGGTCGGCCCCCGAGGCCAACCTCACCCCGGTGCCCAAGGAGGCGGCCGACGCCGCCATGGATGCCGCCGCCTGCATCGGCTGCGGCGCCTGCGTGGCGGCGTGCCCGAACTCGGCGGCCCAGCTGTTCACGGCGGCCAAGATCCAGCACCTCAACCTGCTCCCCCAGGGCCAAGCGCAGCGCTACGCCCGCACCAAGGCGATGGTCGACACGATGGAGGAGTACTTCGGCTCCTGCACGAACCACGGCGAGTGCGAGGAGGCGTGCCCCAAGGAGATCTCCATCGACTTCATCGCCTACATGAACCGCGACTACGTCAAGGCGCAGATCCGCAACCGCAAGCTCGCCGGCCAGTCAGCGGGCTAGGCCCTAGGGATTCTTTGAAGGTCCTTGGCCCCTATCGGGCCATCTCCCTTCACCGACGTACGGACGCCACCGCGGCCACCAGGCCGGCACCGCATTGCGGTAGACCTCGTAGGGCTCGCCGAACCGGCGGGCGAGCGCCGGCTCCTCGTACCAGCGGGCGAACGCGGCCATGGCGGCCCCGGCCGCCGCCCCGTAGACCAGCAGCACGGGTCGGCCGAGCAGCAGCGCTTGGCCGACGATCACCGCCACGACGGCGACGTACATCGGGTTGCGGACGTGGCGGTACAGCCCGCCCACCACCAGTCGATCGGTGGGCGCGACCGGCGCTGGGGTGCCCACCCCCTCGGCGACGAACCGGACGAACGCGTGGACGAGGACGAGGGCACCGAGACCGATCAGCGCGATGCCCGGCACCCGGGCCGCCCACCAGGCGCCCTGCGCCGGCCACCCGGACCGCCATCCGGTGAGCCACCAGGGAACCACTCCCGCCACGATGCCCGGGGCGAGCGCGAAGAAGGCAGAGCTGGCCACGGCCAGCGTCGGCTTCCGCATGGCTACCCGTCCCACCCCGAGGTTGAGGACATGACTCGGATCCAGTCCAGGCTATGTCCTCGACTTTCTCTGGACGGGTGTCGGCGGCGGGCGCACACTGAGATTGCATCCGGCTCGGGAGGTGGTCCCATGCGGGATCTCGATCCTCCAGCGCGTTCGCCTCGCCCAGCGAGCTCCGACCACGGCGACAGCCGGGCTGGATTCGGGCCGGTCCGCCCCCCTCGGAGGGGCGCTTCCGGCGCGTCACCGGAGAGAGGAGTGAGCCATGATCGTCCGTAGCTGGAACCTGCGTCCGCGGCCGGGACGCTACGACGACTCCATCGGCCTCGTCACCGAAGGGGTCAAGCTCGCCGATCGCCACGGCGCCGGCGACATTCGCCTCACGCAGGCCGCCACCGCCGGCCCGAACACGGGCCTGCTGGTCCTGACCTGCGAGTTCGACAACCTCACCGCCTACGGCAGGTACCTCGACGACACCCTGGCGGATCCCGAAGCGCAGTCGTACAACCACCGGATCAGGGAGGCCGAGGCCCCCTTCGTCTACGAGTCGACTGCGGTGCTGGTCGAGATCGACCTCGAGCGCTCCGAGCCCAAGCGGGGCCGGGGCCGGGTGCTCGACGCCCGTCTGGGTCGTGCCCGCCTCGGTCGGTGGGAGGAGACGCTGGCCTTCGCACGGGAGGCCTTCGACCTGGCTGACAAGCACGGTGCGGTGGGCTGTCGACTGTTCGAGCTGAGCCACGCGGGTCCGCAGGCCGGCGTGCTGTGCTCCGTCATGGAGTACGAGTCGATGCAGGCGTTCGGCGAGGCCGGTGACCGGTGGCTGACCGACCCCGACACCCGCCGGATCACCGACATCATGCGCAGCGACAGCCCCTTCGAGCCCGTCTCGTCCGGCCTCTTCACCGAGGTCGCGATCCTGTAGCCACCCCACCCGGACCGGGTCACGGGCCTCGGAGGCGTTCGTCGAGGGCTGCGGCCTCGATATCCAGGCGGCGCAGGAGCCCGGGCACGATCCGGCGTTCCGCGGTCGTGCCGATCAGGGGAACCGCCACCACGAGGTCACCGTCCAGCCGGCGCACCGTGCCGCCGTCGTCCGGCGCCAGGACGACGTCAGCGGCACCGTGGAGCCGCCGGGGATCCGCGTCCGCCTCGAAGGAGAGCCGGCCGGCACCGCTCGCGCGGTCGAGGCGCAGATCCTGGACCCAGGTGAGCCGGCGACCGGGACCCAGGAGCCGTCTCGCCATCGGGTCGAGGTGGCCGACGAAGTCGTAGCGCAGGCGCAGGACCGACTGGTTCCCGTCCGTGTGGCTGTCGACCACCTCGAGCAGCTCGAGGTCCGGCAGCTCGAGCTGCCGGTGGAAGGCGGGGTCGACGAGCACCGCCGTGACGGCGTCGATGGGTGCGACGTAGCGGTGCTCGGCGAGGAAACGCACCCGGACATCCTCTCGCGCTGGCGCTCGACGTCGAGCCGGGCTCGGCGGTCAGCCGCCGGCGAAGCAGAGCCGGGCCTCGAGCGGGTCGTGATCGGCGGCGCGGATCGTGGTCGCGGGGTCGTCCGCCACCGACGCGGGGAAGCTGGCGTCGAAGTGCAGGAAGTCGGCGCCCACGACCCTGTCGAGCAGCGCCGGGCTCACGAGCGTGTGGTCGAGCACCTGGCTGTTGCCGTCGAACACGAACGAGAAGCGCTCGGCCGCCTTCTCGAGCGAGATCAGGTTGGTCAACTGCGGTCCACCGCCGACGCCTTCGAGGATGGCGACCGGGTTGTCGGCCCCTTCGCCGGGCTCGGAGAACGGGAAGTCATTGAGGTCCCCGGTGACCAGGACCAGGGCGTCGGGATCGGCGTCGAGGATCGACTCGACGCGGTCGCGCACCACCTGCGCCTGGAGCTTGCGCTGCTCCTCGGTGACCCGGGTCAACGGCTGGTTGACCCCGAAGATGGGGTCGTCGCCGCTCTTGGACTTGAAGTGGTTGCCGAAGATCGTCAGCTCCGTGCCAGCGATGTCGAAGACCCCGACCAACGGCTCGCGGCCGGGGCTGGCGCTCCCCGGGCCGAAGGCGGCGTCGACGTCGAGGCCGCTCGCCTGGAACGCATCGACGAGGTCGACCCGCTGGGCGTCCCACAGGAAGCCGACCTCGATGCCGCGGCCGTCGCTGGTCTCCTCGGAGGTGGCCACGTAGTCGGTGCCGGCGGCGGCGTTCACACGGTCACCGAGCTCCTGGAGGATCTCGGTGTTCTCGACCTCTTGCACGACCACGATCTCGGGCAGGCGCAGCTCAGCCTCGATGGCGGCGGCCAGCTTCGTGAGCTGGGTCTCCAGCTCGGCGGGGGTCGGTGTGCTGCCCTCGTCGTCCTTGTCGGGGTTGTCCACGAGGTCGAACAGGTTCTCGACGTTGAAGGTCGTGATCACGATGTCACCGGGCGGGCCCGAGCGCGTGGACACGGGCGACGGGGGCAGGGGCCGGGCCTCCACGTCGAACGACACCGGCTGGAGCTTGTAGTTGCCGAAGGTGTAGTCGACGACGCCGACGAGGTTCCGGAGGCCGTCGCCGGGCCGTGCCTCGATGGGGTCGTCGAGGCTCTGGTCGTCGACCATGATCCTTTCGGGGTTGTAGTCGACGCTCCCGCCGCCCAGGTCGCGCAGCAGGATCTGCTGGAGGCGAGGCTCGAACCCGGAGCCCGGCCTGGCGTCGTCCCTGGTGAGCGCCACGAGCTCGCCGAACGCGTTCGTGGCGGCGACGACCGGGGCGTTGGCGATCTCGACGAGCATCCCCTCGAGCGGCTCCCACACGCCGATGGCGTCGGGGACGGACACGTCGGGAAGGTCCGGGAACGGCACGGGGTCGGGAAGGGGGTTGCCGCTCGACTCGACGGCGACCGTGACCGGGCTGTCGATGCGGGTCAGCGGCAACGCCGGCGGGAACTGCAGCTCGTCGACGGTCCCGACGATCGTGACGAGGTCCCCCACCTGGGGCGGCGGCGACAGCGTGTTGCGGTCATCGACCATGATCCCGTCGGAGGTCGAGGGGTCGCCGTCCCCGGCCTGGTCCTGGATCCACATGTCGGCCCCGTCGGCGCTGACCAGCGTCACGATGCCGCTCGTCTCGACCACCTCTCCGTCGACGGGCGAGAACTGGCCGTCGCCCTGGATCTCGGGGACAGTCAGCGGGGTCGGGGGGACGCAGAGGGTGGCCTCGGCGGTGTTGGGCTCGCCCGGGGTGATGCAGCGGGGGCTCAGGTCGACGTTGTTCCGGTCGGTGTCGGCGCCGTCGGGTAAGCGGGAGATGCCGAGCTCGGGGGCCGGCGTGTCTTCGACCCCGGCCCCGGAACCCTCGGTGAACGGTGCCCCGGTGTCCCCCTCGTAGCTGACCGTGTCCACCAGGGTGGGGCCGTCGAACAGGGCGACGGCGTCGGGGGCGCCGTTCTGGATGAAGTTCGTGTCGGGGGAAGCATCGAGATCGCAGTTGTCGACCGTGGCCGCGTTGGCGCAGACCACGAAGTGGTCACCGGCGCCGAGGGTGTCGGCGGGGAGGGCGACGGTGTTGTACACGGTCGCCCCGCCGCCGGTGCCGTTGACCAGCCGCAGCTCCCACGTGCCGAGGTCGATGGGTTGCCCGCTGACGTTGCTGATCTCGACGAACTCGGCCGTGTCGGTGCCCGGTTGGTCGTAGTCGATCTCGTTGATGACCAGCGTGGTCGACTGGGCGCTTGCCGGCCCCGCGGGGATCAGC
Organism: Acidimicrobiales bacterium; assembly: GCA_035641055.1. Taxonomy (GTDB): domain Bacteria; phylum Actinomycetota; class Acidimicrobiia; order Acidimicrobiales; family VFJN01; genus DASQUK01. The sequence goes on from DASQUY010000187.1 coordinate 10,856, forward strand.
GCCGCCAGCGCGGCGACCATGACCGTGGTGAGCGCCGCCGCGATCGCTCGGACCGGTACCACACGATGACGGTAACCGCCGGTGGCGGCACCCGCTATGGACGCCACGCAGAGTTCGAGCGCCGGACACGGAATGGCCATCCGCAGCCACTACCGTCTGCGGTAGCGACACGCCGACCAAAGGGGGGTCACTGTGATGCGCACTGGGCGACGGACGCGGCGGGGGGTTTCGGCGGGCCTGGCGGTGCTCGGGATGCTGGCGACCGCGGTGGTCGCCGGGGCCCCGGCAGGCGAGGCGCAGCCCGACGACAGCTTCACGCTGACGGTGCTGCACAACAACGACGGTGAGTCGCAGCTGATCAACGCCGGCAGCGAGTTGGAGGACTTCGGCGGCGTGGCTCGCTTCGCCACCGTCCTCAACGAGGCCCGGGCCCAGGCGCAGCAAGGCAGGGGCGCCGGCGGGATCTTCGTCTCGTCGGGGGACAATTTCCTCGCCGGCCCCGAGTTCACCGCCGGTCTGGAGAAGGGCGTGCCGTTCTTCGACACCATCGCTCTCGACGCCCTCGACTACGACGCCATCTCGTTTGGCAACCACGACTTCGACTTCGGCCCGGACGTGCTGGCCGACTTCCTCAGCGGCTACACGAAGATGCCGCCCTACCTCGGCGCCAACGTCGACTTCAGCGGCGAACCGTCCCTGCAGGCGTTCGTCGACGCCGGCGACGTCGCCGCCAGCACGGTGGTCAAGGTGAAGGGCGAGGAGATCGGGATCGTCGGCGCCCTCACTCCGGCCCTGCCGGCGATCTCCAGTCCGGGCGACGTGATCGTGGATCCGGACGTGGCCGGCGCCATACAGGCCGAAGTCGACGCCCTGGGTGCGGCGGGGGTCGACAACGTCGTGCTCATCAGCCACTTGCAGAGCGTCCAGGAGGACCTCGCCCTGGCGCCGATGCTCGACGACGTCGACGTGATGGTGGCCGGTGGCGGCGACGAGGTGCTGGCCAACCCAGGCGACCTGCTAGTTCCCGGCGACGTGGCGGTCGGCTCCTATCCCCTCGTCGCCACCGACAGCGACGGCACGCAGGTGCCGGTCGTGACCACGGCCGGCAACTACAAGTACCTCGGCCGCTTGGCGGTCGACTTCGACGGCGAGGGGAACGTCATTGGCTGGGAGGGCGGCCCGATCCGCGTCGCCGGCGGCGACAACCCCGACGCCGTGAAGCCGTCCGGGAAGCTGCAGGCGCGCGTCGTTCGGCCGGTGAGCGACTTCGTGACGGCGCTCGACGAGCAGGTCATCGGGACCTCCGAGGTCGCTCTCGACGGGACCCGCGTCAACATCCGCACCACCGAGACCAACGAGGGCAACCTCATCGCCGACGCCCTGCTGTCACAGGCCACCGAGCTTGCTCCGGGTGAAGGGCAGCCGGTGCCGGACGTGGCCCTGCAGAACGGGGGCGGCATCCGCAACGACGACGTCCGCGGCCCGGGCCCGATCACCCTGCTCGACACGTTCGACATGGTGCCGTTCTCGAACTTCGTGAGCGTCGTGCCGGACATCCCGCGCGAGCAGTTCAAGGAGATGCTCGAGAACGCCGTGTCGCGCGTCGAGCTCGTCGACGGCCGGTTCGCACAGGTCGCCGGGTTCAGCTTCACCTGGGACGCCAACGGCACCCCGCAGGAGCTCGACGCCGACGGGAACGTGCTCACGCCAGGCACGAGGGTGGTCGAGGCGACCCTGGACGACGGCACGCCGATCGTGGACAACGGGGCGGTGGTCCCCGGCGACGACCTCACGATCGCCACGATCGACTTCCTCGCCCGAGGGATGGACGGCTACCCGTTCCGGGGTGCCCCGTTCACCAACCTGGCGGTCAGCTACCAGCAGGCGCTGGTGAACTACATCACCGACGGCCTCGGCGGGCTCATCACCGCCGCCGACTACCCGGAGGGCGGCGAGGGCCGGATCACCCGCCTGAACTGAGGGCCAGCACCCGATGAGCTAGTACAGCGGCGACCAGCGGCTGGTGCGGAGCAGCTTGCTCTCCCACTGGTCGCGGTAGCGCAGTGCGCCGTACATGTAGGTGCCCGGCCAGCAGTCGGGGTCGTAGTCCGCGGGTTCGGCGATGAGGTTCAGCAGGAGGTCGTAGTTGAGGATCTTCTGCATGAGCGTGGCCTCGGGCCGGGCGCCGGTGCCGTGCGCCACCTGGAAGCACCCCTCGATCTGCAGGATCCGACGCTCGGGTGGCAGGTCCCGCATGATGCGGAAGTACTCCTCGTCCCAGAACCGGATGTAGTCGTCGAGGGGCGCCGAGGGCCAGCCGGTGTCCTCCATGTACAGCGACAGCTCGTGGTCGGCGCCGCCGGTGGGGACCGTGGCGAGGTCGACCTCCTGTAGCGGTGACCAGTCCACGGGCAGCAGCATCCGGCCCCGCACCTCGCGCCGCAGGGTGCTGACCGCCCGCCACCAGTCCGCCAGGTCGCCGGCGTGCAGCCGTTGCACCAACCGGACGTAGGCGTCGCCGTCGCGGATGGCGGTCACGGTCACGACCTGGTACGAGGGACCGCTGCCGTGGGCGTGGTTGAGGTACCAGAGGAGCCGGGCGTCGTCGTCCTCGGCGAGGAGCGGCATCCAGCCGTCCCGGTAGGCGGCCTCGAAGTCCCGCTCCTTGTCGCCGATGACAGCGTGCACTTCGTGCATGAACAACATGGCGTGGTCCCTCAGTGGAGCGGCGACCAGGTGGCGGTGCGGAGCAGTCGGCTGCGCCACTGGTCGCGGTAGGCGAGGGCGTCGTGCATCCAGGAGCCCGGTCGGCTCATCTCGGCGGGCAGGTCGGTGGTGAGGAGCCGGACGAGCTGGCGCATGTCCAGGACCTTCTGCAGCAGCGTGACCTCCGGGTTGCGCCCGGCGCCCGGCAGGGTCTGGTAGGCGGCCTCGACGCGCAGCAGTGCCCGACCCTCACGTCTGGACAGCATCTTCGTGTAGATGTCCCGGGCGGCGCGCAGGTACGCGTCGACTTTCCCGGTCTTGGGCCACATGGTGTCCTCCATGTAGAGGGCCGGCTCGTGGCGGCGGCCGTCGGTGGGGACACTGGCCAGGTCGACCTCCAGCGGCGAGAAGTCGAGCCGCACCAGCAGGCGGCCCTGCACGTCGTGGCGGTAGCCGTCGACC